>SXXA01000039.1 GCA_005791325.1 Actinomycetota bacterium
GAATGACATACCCACACCCTACATGCAATGCCGATGTTAAAAAAAATACCGAATGCGGATACTCCCGACATATCGCTGGTCGTGTTTCATAATCATGACACTTCCCCCCCTTACGACTCCGACATGTAAAATACTCAATCCGTTCATCATCCATGTGGGGCACAAACCGTTTCATGACCGGCCGCTCTTTAATCAATTTCTGAAATTCATCCGAGGTACTAATCCGATTCGAATCAATATGAATACTCAAAAACCGACAACAAATTCCCTGATGAATACACCGACCAGCCAAATAGCACAATTCCCATTTTACCCATCGCCAACACCGCTGTTTCAAACCCGCAGGGAACGGCAACCCCACCAGCAACACCGACAACTGCGCCATTCCCCATCGACCCAAAGGAGACGCCATTCGATCTGCCCACATATGCGTGTTATCGACCCGATTGAACCCGTTGCTCAAGGGCATCCATCCGTTTAGATAAGGCGGCTTCCACACGAGCTTGCTCCAAACGCGCCTCATTAACCGCCGTTTTTGCCTCACGAATCCAATCCGTTATGGCTTGAGTGGGAACCGAAAATGGCCCGCCTACCGCCGTTAAAACCAACTTTTCAAATTGATTGTTGTTCGATTCCCAAGCAATCCCAACAACCAACCCCACCAAGTCCGGAGTTAATGCATCCGCATCCACCGCTATCGCTGTACCATCATGACGCTGTGAAGCCACAATATATTGACCCGCCTTCACTGAACCCAATACTCTCACCTTTACCTGACCCAAAAATGCCGTTAATAAATAATCGTTTTCTTGTCCACGAGGTGGCATATTCCCCGCAATGGTTGCAGCATAACTACGCACCAATACCACTTGCGCCTTATCTGTACGATGGGTAACCCGACCATTTTCAACCCCCACCACATCCCCAATATTAAACTGATCTTGCCCATTCAATTTAGGTAAATATTCCGCATAGTCCGCCGCTTGTGTCACAAAGCGAATCCCATTCATGGATCCAGTGTCATCATAGTCCCCACTAATATACCCATACAATTTAGGGGAATTAGTACCTGATTTATTAAAAAAAGAAATAAATTTAACCTCACCAGACGAACCAGAAGATGGAGGTGTCGCCACCAAACCCAATAAATGGCCCGATGCGGCTCTGTTTGTAAATTGGACCACATACTGTGCCGGATTTGCAGGTTCCGAATTAGACCGATTCCCTTCCACCAACAACGTGTTTTTTTGCGTGCCGACTTGATCACTCAAAGTTTCACCTTCTTCAGAAATCTTCACAGTACCAGAATTTGACACCCTTAAATAAGATCTAAACCCAGAACCATTTCCACTCCCAAAAGAAATCGCCGCTTTATCGGATCCCGCTTCAGGATCCATCGCAATTTTGAGTATGGATTGAGCATCAGCGTGGTTATATCGCCCAATATAAAAATCCCATTTGTTCTTGCTTCCCGAACCACCAATTTGAGGCCCACCACTGAAATACAATTTATTTCCATCCGATGCTGCATCATTTCCACCGCTAGTTGTATTTATGCCCAACCGCATATCCCCATTCACAACCAATGCCTTATCTATTTTAGCAGCGTCATCGGTAGCAATCCCAACCAAAATATCAGAACCATTCTTTTTAAAGGTTATTCCGGGGTCTCCGGTATTTTGACCATCCGTTATTCGCCAACTAAAAAGGTTCTCAGCCGGAATCGCACGAAACAATGAACCAATAGAGCTGTATTTTAAATACAATAAATCCGACACTGATTTACTATTTTCGGTTTTTTCCTCCCCCAGAATTTCCAATGGCACACTTGGATTGGTGACCCCAATCCCAACATTCCCCCCAGAAAAGATGGCGGCATATCGAGACCCAACGGGGGCCTGCCCAGCATTATTAATATTGGATACGTCTGCATATAAACCAATGGCCTTCCCTTCTCCAAATATCGTATATTTGCGACCTAAAAGTGTGTGATCGCTAGCTTTCAATTCAATCTTAAGGCCGGTTACCGTTATTGAGCGATCTTGCGTATTCGTCGCCATAATCTGGTTAAGAACCACAGTACTATCTGAACCAGAAATTATTTTTGAAGTAGTGAGCTTATCAAATGTTCCATTTTGTGCATTCACACTCGTAGCCGTTAACCCCCCCTTAATTTGCACATCCCCACTAACGGTTAATATATTACTTCCGTCCCTATCTGAGGTATTGATTAATATATGGTCATGATGAACCCGCATAATGGGTTTGCTACTACCACCAGAACCGATCAAATCCAATATAACATCCGATGATTTTTCAATTTTTAATGGTGCTGATAATGAATTGCTAGATTGATTATCCCCCAACCTCAAGCCATTTGGGTCAAAAGTGGCCAATGTATCAGCATTACGCTTAATAACTAGTGGCAAAGTTGACATTAATTCAGCGTTATTACCCACATACCCCAGTTGCAGCGTGTTACTTACACTGGCTATTTTCAACCCCACTAAAGCTTGATCAATGGTTTCAAAACTATCTCCAGTTCCAAGCAATAATTGGGTTTTAACATGCAAATCCGCTGATGGTTGACTAACCCCCACCCCAACGCGATTATTGGTTACAACCAGCGCAGGGGTCACAACATCTGAGCCCACCCATAAGGCTGCAACCCCACCTTGAGCAACAATGTGCATTTTAGCCAATGGATTACTTACCCCAACCCCCATGTTGCCATTGGGATCCAATAGAAATTGCGTGGTTCCACTTGCGTTAGCAATCTTCATCAATGGGTCTGTGCCCGACACCCCTTTAATATGAAGCCGTGCAGTGGGATTGGTTGTACCCACCCCCAGTTTCATGGTATTAGATTCCTCTTTTATAAGAAGAGGATCAACAGAA
>SXXA01000040.1 GCA_005791325.1 Actinomycetota bacterium
CATACCATTATTATGGACTATACCCTATTAATTAAATAGATTAAATAGTCTATTGAATTGGGTGTGGGGGTGTGCTTAACTATTTACATAAAAGTTAATCTAAATTTAGGGGGTTTACCATCTGGGTTCTCATGATAGGATATACCCATTATAAGACAGATGAAGGAGACGACTATGAAAGTGGCACAATCGGTTTTGGATTTAATCGGAAATACCCCGCTGGTTCGCCTCAATCGTGTGGCTCAAGGTGTTGGTGCTACCGTTTTGGGTAAGTGTGAATTTATGAACCCTTGCTCATCGGTAAAAGACCGACCCGGATTGGCCATGATTACGGCAGCTGAAGAGGCCGGATTATTAACGCCTCAGACGGTTATCGTAGAGCCTACCAGCGGCAATACTGGTATTGCCTTGGCTTTGGTGTGTGCTGTTCGTGGGTATCGTATTATCTTAACCATGCCTGAATCAATGAGTTTGGAACGCCGCGCCATGCTAAAAGCCTTTGGGGCCGAATTGGAACTAACCCCTGCCCATTTGGGCATGCGTGGCGCCATTCAGCGCGCTCAAGAATTGGCTGCTTCTTTACCTGATTCTTTTATTCCCCACCAGTTTAATAATGCTGCCAATCCGGACAGTCATCGACGTACCACCGCCCAAGAAATTTGGAGGGATACCGAAGGCCAAGTGGATGCCATTGTGGCTGGCGTTGGAACGGGGGGTACCATTACGGGGGTGTCTGAATTTATTAAATCCCAAAAACCAACCTTTAAAGCCTTTGCTGTTGAGCCAGCTGATTCCCCCGTATTATCTGGTGGTGAACCGGGTCCCCACATGATTCAGGGGATTGGGGCCGGATTCGTTCCTCAAAACTTAAATCGTGATGTTGTGGATGAGATTCTACAAGTTACCAATGATGAAGCCATCGAAATGGGGCGTCGCTTGGCCAAGGAAGAGGGGTTAATGGTGGGGATTTCCGCAGGGGCCAATGTGGTGGCGGCCTTGCGGGTGGCCGCACGGCCTGAATTTGAAGGTAAAACCATCGTCACCATTTTATGCGATGTTGGAGAACGTTATTTAAGTACCATCATGTTTAATAAAGGATAATACAATGAATGTGACAATAAATGGTCAAATTGAACAAATTCCGTCCGGCTTAACAATTGTTGGGTTGTTAGCCCATAAATCAGTTGAAATGCCCGATATGGTGTCTGTCGAATTGAATGGGGAAATCTTAGATCGCCCAGCATTCGATACCACCTTGGTCTCCGAGGGGGATTCCCTTGAGTTTTTATATTTTATGGGTGGGGGTCAATGAACTGGGGATTTGACACCAACGCGATTCATGCGGGGGGCCAATCCCAAGGGGATGGGGTTCCCACTGCCATACCAATTGTGCAAAGTGCGTCCTTTTCTTACGATACCGCTACGGCTTTGGAAGATGTGTTTGCGGGTCGTCAGCGAGGCTACGTTTATTCTCGTATTTCGAATCCCACCGTTACTGCGTTAGAAGAACGCTTTGTGGCGCTTGAAAATGGACGCGCAGGGGTTGCTTTTTCATCTGGTATGGCGGCCATTTCAGCCACCATTGAATCGTTGTGTGAAGCGGGGGACCATTTGGTGGCATCGGCGGGTTTGTTTGGTGGAACCCTTGCCTTGTTTGATGAGGTGTTGTCTAGACGGGGTATTTCAGTCACTTGGGTGGATGTCACCCGCCATGATGATTGGAAACAGGCCATTCAAACCAATACCCGTCTGTTATTTGTAGAAGCCATTTCAAACCCTCGTTTGGATGTGGCTGATATTCCGCAATTATCGGCGATTGCTACCCAATATGGGGTGCCCTTGGTGGTAGATAATACCCTTACAACCCCTTATTTGGGGTCCCTGCGTGAAATGGGTGCCCATGTGGTGGTGCATTGTTTGGGTAAATATAGTTCCGGTTCGGGTAGTAGTGTCGGTGGTATTGCGGTTGACTTGGGTATATTTGATTGGTCAACCTGTCAATCTAAGTTGGTACAAGTGGCTAGCAAACGATTTGGCGCTTTTGGGTGGGTTGCTGCCCTTAAAAAGGGCGTGGCCACTCACACGGGGGCGTGTTTATCCCCTATCAATGCCTACTTTATTATGATGGGTTTGGAATCATTGTCATTACGTATGGCCCGCCATTGTGAGAATGCCTTGGTTTTGGCCAAGGCCCTTGCCGATCATCCACTGGTTGAGTCGGTGACGTATCCGGGTTTGCCCCAGCATCCCCATCGGGCATTTGTGGATCAATGGTATGGGGGGCGAGGTGGAGCCATTGTAACCCTCGCCACCCGCTCCAAATCCGATGCCTTTTCTTGGATCGATTCATTACGCCTGATTCGCAATGCATCCAATTTGGGCGATGCCAAAACCCTCATGATTCACCCAGCGAGTACCATTTATCGCGAGGCAAGCCCAGACCGTCGTGCCATGGCTGGGGTGACTGATACCACGTTACGACTATCGGTTGGTATCGAAACCGTATCAGATTTATTGGATGATTTATTTAATAGGAGGGCGTCATGACGTTACGAGATGATCAAATTGAGCGGTATTCTCGCCATATTATTTTGGGGGATGTGGGGGGGAAAGGACAAGAAAAATTATTGGCTGCCAAGGTGCTAATTATTGGAGCCGGTGGCTTGGGTGCCCCTATTGCACTGTATTTGGCGGCAGCTGGGGTGGGTACTTTGGGTATTGTGGATGGGGACTGTGTGGATATGACCAATTTACAGCGACAAGTTATTCATTTTACGCCCGATATTGGCACCCCAAAAGTAACGTCTGCTTTTAATAAAATTCGTGCGATTAACCCTGATGTAACGGTTCATCCCATTCATGATATGGTTCATAGTGCTAATATTCGAGATTTAATTCGTGACTATGATTTTATTGTGGATGGTACCGATAATTTTTCTGCCAAATTTTTAATCAATGATGCGTGTGTGATGGAGAATAAACCCTTTTCACATGGTGGTATCCTTCGTTTTGATGGCCAAACCATGACTGTTTTACCAAAAAAAAGTGCATGTTATCGCTGTTTATTTAAGCAGCCCCCACCTAAAAACGCGGTTCCAACCTGTTCTCAGGCAGGTGTTTTGGGGGCTGTTGCGGGTATGTTGGGAACCATCCAAGCTGCGGAGGTGTTGAAGTATATTACTGGTGTCGGTGACTTGCTAACCAATCGGTTGCAAACCTTTAATGCCAAGTCGATGATATTTCGTCAGGTAACGGTTAAGCAACAATCCAATTGTCCAGTCTGTTCCAGTTCGCCTACCCTAACAGAGTTAGTGGATTATGAAGGGCCTGTATGCGACCTGAGATCATAATCAACTCCTTGGCATTTGATGCGATGATAACCCATTGTCGAGATGGGTTACCCATGGAGGCATGTGGGTATTTGGGTGGTAAAGATGGCGAGGTTTCCCATTGTTTTCCGCTTACCAATACCGATTCGGCATCCGATCATTTTACTTTTGATCCCAAAGAACAGTTTGCGACGGTTAAGCAAGCCCGTGCCTTAGGAATTGATTTGCTGGGGGTGTTTCACTCTCACCCCGAGACCCCAGCCAGACTATCTGCTGAAGATATTCGGTTATTTAATGATCCTCATATGCAATATTGGATTGTGTCATTCTCAAAACCCTCACCAGAGGTGGGCGCGTTTATGTTAAAAAAAACACCTGACTCGGTGGATATTACGGTGGTGCATATTGTCATTAAATGAGTTCTTTTTGGCATTTAAAGATCGATTAACGGCGCATGCATTGATGGTTAATCCGTACCGTGACATTCAGTATGGTATTCAATTTATGGTATTTAAGGGGAATGTGAGCGGGTTAGTTCGGGTGTATCAGGGTAAAAAGGGAACCACTTTGGATGTGTCACAAGTCAATGATGAGGGATTGGTCACCTATCTTCGTCAGGAGTTTGACGCAATATTGCATTATAAATCTGCGAATTCTGACCCATTTGACCCTTTTTCTTTGGTTCAATCTACGGGTGACCCAGATTGTTTGATTGGGGTAGATGAATCGGGAAAGGGGGATTATTTTGGACCTTTGGTGATAGCGGGTGTTTATATTGATCCGGATCGACAGAAAACCCTGCGGGAATGGGGTGTTAAAGATAGCAAGCAGTTGTCAGAACGAGATATTTTAAGATTGGAAGAAAAAATCAGATCCATTTGCCCGCATTCTGTCGTTATACTAAACAATTTGGTTTATAACGATGTGTATGAAAAATTCCCCAATCTTAATCAAGTATTGGCTTGGGGACATGGTCGTGTCATTGAAAATATGCTCACTCAGGTAACAGTTGGGCATGCGTTGTGCGATCAATTTGGGCACCATACCCTGATTCAGTCTGCACTCTTACTCAAGGGGATTGATATTCATTTGTTACAACGACCCAAGGCGGAAGATAATATGGCGGTAGCCGCCGCCAGTATATTGGCACGAGCAGCCTTTTTATATGGAATGGCCAATTTGGCAGAAACATTCCAGATGGTGTTTCCCCGCGGGGCAGGGGAGGCTGTTAAAAAAGCTCGAGACAACTTTTTAACGGAATTTGGTGACGAAAAGCTTGCTAACGTGGCTAAATTACATTTTAAATTGAAATAAGGGGCCTTTTTAGTACCTATTTAATTTGGGGGTAGAGGGGGTAGAATCGGGGCATGACGCAGTATTCGTATCCCTTGTATCCCAAGGGCTACTAGCATTGCAGAGCCAGGAATGCCTAAGCCCAACCCCAAACCCAACTCCAACCCTAATTGATCGTTATTAGCTAGGTGTGGCGACACGGGCGTTGGCATGTTGAGCTTCGGCGACTCTGGATCAAACGCAGCAGATGTTTCAATAAATCCTTCAGATGACGTTGCAGGAGTCGTTAGATTTTCATTGATACGTTTAGTGGTAACATCAAATTGGCTGGTAGTTGTTAGCCCGGCTGTCGTGACATGGTCCCCCGCTGTGGCATTACCTAGCGCTGTGGCATTACCTAGCGCTGTGGCATTACCTAGCGCTGTGGCATTACCTAGCGCTGTGGCATTACCTAGCGCTGTGGCATTACCTAGCGCTGTGGCATTACCTAG
>SXXA01000041.1 GCA_005791325.1 Actinomycetota bacterium
ACCGTAACAAATTCGTAAATGGCTATCCGATTTAAGTGGTGAATCAATGGGCATAATAACCGTTTGGTCGGCCGGATAATCGGGAACATCCCGCAAATTTTCCGCCACTGTTTTTCCGGTAACCGTCATACATTCCCCATGCAAATAACCGGCGTTTAATAATCGTTTCATTAATGGGGTAATGCCACCCAACTCTACCAGTTTGGACATGGTATATTGGCCGGATGGTCGCAAATCCGCCAACACCGGCACACGAGACCCAATCCGAGTAAAATCATCTAGCGATAAGGGGATTCCTGCCGTATGAGCCAACGCCAATAGGTGCAATACCGCATTGGTGGATCCGCCCAAGGCAATTACCACGGTCATGGCATTTTCAAACGATGCTTTGGTTACAATATCCAAGGGGCGTAAACCTTGTTGAATCAGGGCCACCACCGCTTGACCGGCCTGTGCGCAATCGGCTCGTTTTTGTGATGAGATAGCCGCTTGAGCCGAGCTATTCGGTAAACTCAATCCCAATGCTTCAATGGCTGACGCCATGGTGTTGGCGGTATACATCCCCCCACAAGACCCCGGCCCTGGGATGGCTTTTTTTTCAATCTCTGCCAATTCAGCATCTGATAACTGGCCCGATGCCCGCTTTCCCACTGCCTCAAATACCGACACAACATCCAAAGCTGTGCCATGTTGCACCCCCGGCAAAATCGTACCCCCATATACAAATATACTGGGTCGATTCAGTCGCAACATGCCCATTACACACCCCGGCATATTTTTGTCGCATCCACCGATGGTCACCACCCCATCAAAGCCTTGGCACCCCACCACCGTTTCAATGGAGTCAGCAATGACTTCCCGTGATACCAACGAATATTTCATACCTTCCGTCCCCATCGAAATACCATCTGAAATGGTAATGGTATTAAATACCACTCCCTTTCCCCCCGATTGATTCACACTGGCCTCAACATCCAAGGCCAACTGATTAATGTGCATATTACATGGGGTAACCATCGACCATGTTGATCCGATGCCCACCTGTGGTTTGCTAAAATCCCCATCCCCAAATCCAACCGCTCGTAACATGGCCCGAGAGGGGGCCCGTTCATAACCGTCCACAACCGGACCAGAAAATAATCGATTATTCATGACTCACCTTTCTTTAACAAGGGAATTGATTCGTTTCAAATCGTAAAGTACACTACCGAACTGTTTTCTTAAAGCAATGAAGCGAGTTTTGGTTCGATTTGATGCCCATCTGTTCTAAATTGGGTCGTCCGCACAAACAAGTTGAATGGCCTGATCCATTGGTGATAAGTTCACCATACAACAATTAAAAATGAAGAGGAGTTTAAAAAAATGAAAAAAACCAATATCTTGTTATTAGCAGTTCTTGTCGTTGCTGGAATGGGTTTATCTGGCTGTGGCAAAAAAGATGTGGTCGCTAAAATTGGAGGCACCTCCATTTCTTTACAAGCATTTAATGAGCGACTCGCTACATTCCCACCTCAATATGCAGAAGCCTTACAAAAACGAGAAAATAAAATTAAGATTTTAGATCAAATTGTGGATGAAGAGGTGGTATTGGCCGCTGCGAAAAAAAAGGGCTTCGACAAGCGTGACGATTACAAAAAACAGGTGGACCAAAATGCCCGTCAACTATTGCTCAATGCCTTTATTCAAGAAGAGGTGGATAAAAAAATTGCCATTACCGATAATGATTTGCGCAATTATTACAATCAAAACCCCAACCAATTTAACGAAACTGAATTGCGGTTAATTAGCCATATATTAGTACCTAGCCTTGATGAAGCCAAAGCCATATTGGCACAGGTACAAGGTGGGGCCAATTTTGCGAATATCGCACGAGAACGATCCAAAGATGCAACAGCATCCAATGGTGGCCAATTGGGATGGGTACAACGGGGTCAGTTGGTGAAAGAATTTGAAGCAGCGGCATTTGCCATTGGTTCCAAAAATGGCTTGTCGGATGTGGTTCAAACCCAATTTGGGTTTCATATCATTCGATTAGAAGATGCGCGAATTCGTCCAAAAACAGAATTTGAGCAAGCCAAAGAGCAAATTCGTCAAGTGGTCACCCAACAAAAGAAACAACAACTCACCACCGAATTACTCACCGAATTAAAAAAAGATATCAAAGTAACACGTAAAGATGACCTAATTAAGTAGGTAACCCAAGGGGGGGCCCGATAGGGGGAGGCCAAGGGGACATGAATGGTAAGAGCCGTAATGCAACGAGTAACAGGGGCTTCAGTTGAGGTTGGTGGAGAGATTGTATCCAGCATTGAGGTGGGCATTGTTGTATTATTGGGATTTTGTACCGGTGATACCATTCTAAAAGCCTCGCGACTGCATCAGCGTTTGTTAACCTGGCGGGTGTTTAAGGATGAGGGGGGGAAAATGAACCTCTCCATTCGTGACGTGGGGGGATCCCTATTGGTCATTCCCCAATTTACGGTATATGGGGATTTTTCAGGTCGTCGCCCGCACTTTTTAAATGCCATGCCCCCCAACGAAGCATCCCATTTATTTGAAGGTGTAATATCCGACTGGGCATCTCATGGGGTCCCCCTCAAAACGGGTATATTTGGGGCTGATATGGCAGTAAGCATCCACAATCATGGCCCTGTAACCTGGTGCTGGGATGAATAATTCGTCCTACACCCTCACCCGTTGGATTGGTGTACAAACACTTCGCCCACAACCATCTGCGCGGTTCGCATGGTGGGTCCGTGTTTGGGGAACCTGTCGGCAATGGATTCACCACGGGTTTCCCAACCAGTCGATGTTAACCCATGATTCAGAGTGGTGGGTGATCCGATGGCATCCCGATGGGTTGGAGGGGCATGCCACTCCCAAATGGTCGGTATGGGGACACTGGCAATTGCGATTGACGCGGTTATCGGGAGGGGAATGGCGAGTGGTAAGTTGGTATGACCCAATCGGGATAAAGGGATGGCTATACGGGTGGGTGGTTCGTTTGGAGTTAAAATGGGTATTAAAACACACATTGATACTCAGTCCGATGTCTTCTGATACAGAACCACCAGGCACCCAATCTAGTGGGGAGCATCCGTGACCCATGATGACGATAACACTTGGTTGACGCCCATCGATTCCTCACATAGAATCATCAGACCGCATTGGTTGCGGATTGGGATCGGGG
>SXXA01000042.1 GCA_005791325.1 Actinomycetota bacterium
CACCGAAACACCGCCATCACTTGTTCTAACCCTGCCACCAGACGATCGATATCCGTCGATGAATTGTACACCCCAAATGACGCCCGAACCGTGGCCGGAACACCCAATACCGTCATCAATGGCTGGGCACAATGATGCCCCACACGTACCGCTACCTGATATTCATCCAATATACTCCCCACATCGTGTGGATGAACCCCTGCCACCCCAAACGAAATAACCCCCGTTTTGGTGGATGATTCACCATAAATGGTTATCCCATCCAAGCCCTTCAAACGGGTGGTGGCTTCCAATCGCAATGCCTCGTCATGGGCCGTCATACGGGGCCATCCCAACCCTTGCAAAAAATCAATGGCAGGACCCAACCCCACAATTTCAGCAATGGGCGGGGTTCCCCCTTCCAACCGACCCGGCAACCCACAAAAGGTACTACCTGATACCGTTACCGTCTCAATCATATCCCCCCCATATAAAAAAGGAGATAGGGTCGACAACCAGTCAGTTTTACCCCACAACACCCCCACCCCAGTGGGCCCATACATTTTATGGCCACTCACCACATACGCATCCACCCCCAACGCTTGCACATCCACCGGAATATGGGCAATGGCCTGGGCCCCATCCACCACCACCTTGGCACCCCATTGACGGGCCATCCCCACAATGCGGGGAATATCATTGATGGTACCCAACACATTGGATACATGCATCACCGATACCACCGCCGTTCGCTCGTTCAGATGGGTCGCCATCCAATCATAATCCAATTCGCCCACCGGCGTGATGGGCACCACTTTAATCACCGCACCTGTTCGTTGGGCCACTTGTTGCCACGGCACCCAATTGGCATGATGTTCCATTTCAGTTAATACGATCTCATCCCCCAATTTAAGTTGATTCGCCATACCAAACGCCACAGTATTCAAGCCCATGGTGGTTCCTGTGGTAAAAATGACCTCATGGGCATGGGGAGCATGAATAAAGGATTGAAAGGAGGTTCGCACCTGCTCACACGCCTCCGTGGCAGCCATGCTGTGCCGATACACCCCCCGATGAACCGTGGCATATTCTGAACGTAAAAACGTCGTTATACGGTCAATCACCGCTTGGTGTTTTTGGGTTGTGGCCCCATTGTCTAGGTAACTATACCCCTTATTTTCTTCCAACCAAGGGAAATCGGTGGATATGGCTGCAATGGGTGGGTGAAAATTAGACATGCCCCCCCCTCAATGCAATGGTTTGCAAATATCTATCTAATACCGAATAAAAAGCAACTTCGTTACCACCCCAAGCGGGAATGCTATCCCGAATAAACGCATCAATTAACAACGAATAGGCCTCCGTCCGAGACAACCCCCGACTGCGCAAGTACCACCATTCATCCTCACTCACTTGCGATACCGTGGCCCCATGGCCACACGTCACATCATCGGCATAAATTCGCAATTGGGGTTTGGATACCGCACGTGCCCCCGAGGTCAATAATAAATTGGGATTTCGCTGGGTCGAATCCGTGCCATGGGCCCCATGCGACACCCACACGGTGCCATCATATTCGGAATATGATTTGCCATACCCCACCGATTTCACCACTTGGGTGGCCGTGGTATCAGGGCAATCATGTCGCAACCAAGATCGGGTAAACAACGATGAGCGATCGGTTCCCAAATGCAACCCCTGTATCGATACATGGGCGTTTGGAGCCATTAATTGACACGTCCAATCCATCACCCCGCACACCGATTGACTCATCACCCCCTGAATGGTTACATTCCCGCCACTCCCCACACGTAAAGCCGAGGTTACCAACACGGGAGCGATTTGGTCATGTAATACCGATACCGACACCGGTTGGTTAATATCACCCCACAACGCCACGCACACAGGAGCCGTCGCATGGTTCATAATTGTTAGGTTGCTCACGCCCGCCATCGGAATCACCACAGAACATGGCTCATTCCCTGTCAGGGTCACGGTACAATCGGGGTCGGGAGCCAGGTAAACAGCATTGGGTATCCCCAGCGGGGTTAAGGAGTGGGAAAACGAATCCCCCGCCCATGTATCCCATATCAAAGAAGCGGGGGTCTCGCTGATACCTCCGCCTTGGACACGAACCCCCAATACCGACGGGGCGGTGAGCTGGTGCAATGGGGCCAATGGGGCCCATTCAGCCAGCCAACGGGGATCTTTTATGACCGACACGGGGGTGCTGGGGGGGGTCATGATGCCGTCACCCAATCATACCCACGCTGTTCCACTTCGAGGGCCAATTGCTGGCCACCCGTTTTAACAATCACCCCATCAACCATGATATGCACCACATCGGGCACAATATACGACAACAATCGCTGATAATGGGTGATTAATAAAAATGAACGATCAGGTGAACGCAAATCATTAACCGCCGATGCCACAGTTCGAAGGGCATCAATATCCAACCCCGAATCAATTTCATCTAAAATCGCCATTTTGGGTGCCAACAAGGCCATTTGCAACACTTCGTTTCGTTTTTTCTCCCCACCTGAAAACCCATGATTCAAGGAGCGAGATAACAAGGTATCATCCAGTTGAACCGTGGCCATAGGACCAGACAAGGCATCGGCAAAGTCAACCGCATCCACCTCCGGCAAGCCACTTGATTTGCGATGAGCATTGTATGCCATTTTTAAAAAGGCTTCATTTTGCACACCCGGCACTTCAACTGGATATTGAAAGGCCAAAAACAATCCAGCCAGTGATCGTTCTTCAGGATCCAGGTCCAATAAAGACACCCCATCTAATACCGCCGAACCAGCCGTGACCTGATAAGCTGGATGCCCCGCCAACACCTTTGATAAGGTACTTTTACCCGATCC
>SXXA01000043.1 GCA_005791325.1 Actinomycetota bacterium
CCATTGCCATAGGTTGCCGCACTGCTGGCATAAATAAATCGAATGGATTTTTTTAAGCAATAATCGGCTAATAATTGGCTGTATCGATAATTATTTTCCATTAAATAATCCATATTGGATTCCGTGGTATCCGAACAAGCCCCCAAGTGAACCATGGCGTCGATGCCTTTTGGCAGGTCATTTTCAACCACCATATCCAAAAAATCATCTTTGTGGATGTAATTTTCAAACCGAAGGGGAACCAAGTTGCGCCATTTGGTACTATTGGATAAATGGTCAACAATAATAATGTCGTCAAACCCTTCTTGGTTGAGGCGCCATGTTAAGGCACTCCCAATAAACCCCGCCCCGCCCGTAATAATAATCATGCCACATCTCCTTGAATCACGGATATTAAAACTTTGTCGACACGCTTACCATCCATATCCATAACCTCAAATCGATAGCCCCATTCTTCAAAGAAATCACCCGCTACGGGCACTTTCTTTAAATGATCCATCATCAAACCTCCCAATGTTGAATAGGCACAATCTGGCTCCAATTCAAATGAAATTTCAAACCGATCTTGCAATTCATCTAATAATATCGATCCATCTACCAATAAGGTTCCATCATGACGACGTACCACCTGGTGGTCATCATCATCGGCTTCGGGTAAATCACCCACGATGCTTTCGATTAAATCGTGTAAGGTGACAATGCCTTCAACAGATCCGTGTTCATTAATGACCATGCCAGCATATTTTTTTTCTTGTCTGAATTTTTGTAATATTCGGATACCGGTCATGTTTTCGGGAATATACAAAGGGGGGGTGACTGCTGATACCAAATCAAATGGGTCCCCATTTAAAATGGCACTTAAACAATCTTTAAGAGATAAAAACCCAATGACTGCATCTAAACTCCCATCACATACCACCAATTTACTCACGGTGGCTTTGGCTATTTGTTCTCGCAGGGCATCTGGTGTGGATTGAATGCTAATCCACTGGATTTGTGCCCGATGGGTCATAACGGAACTGGCTTTGCGATCATCAAACCGAAAAATGCCTTTTAACAACTCGGATTCTTCTTCCTCGATGACCCCATGTTGAACCCCTTCTTCAATTAAAAGTTTAAATTCTTCTTGACTCACTGGAGTGGGTGGTTTGTTTTGAATGCCCATTGCCCGCAACACCGCTTGTGTAATCACACTTAAAATGTGTACCAAAGGTAGGGTAATGGTGGCCATGGCATGAATTAAAGGCGCAATTAACACGGCAATTGATTCAGGGTTTTGTAAAGCAATGGATTTGGGCACCAATTCCCCAATAATTAAGGATAAAAATGTGGTAATCACAATCACAATGCCCAAGGCGATTTGGTCCGCAAAAGGGGCTATCAAAGATAGTTCACCCAACACATTGGCCACCGTTTTGCCAAGAGCAACCCCCGCAAAGGCCCCCGAAATAATACTAACCAATGTAATGGCAATTTGGACGGTGGATAAGAGTCGATCTGGCTGATTTAATAACCCCAATGCCAAGGTTGCCCCACGAACCCCTCGCTTGGATTTTTCTTCCAGCCTGGTTTTTCGCGACGATACCAATGCAATTTCCCCCATCGAGAACACCGCATTAAGTAACACCAATAACAATAAGCCAATCCATTCCATCATACGTAATTAATCCCGCAATTCAAAGAATGGGCATACTATACAATCGGAAACATTCATAATGAACCATCCTATCAAATAATGCCAAAAAGCAACATATAATTAAGAAACCGATGGGGCGGTTTGGGTGGGATGCAAATCGTGAATTTGTTTGTAGGTAACGGTTGTAGCGGCGGCGGACTCCCATTTTGCAATTAAATCAGCCATTTCAAAGGGGGAATCTACTTCAAAACCGGCGTCTTGTATCATTTGAATGGTTAAGTGGGGAGACAAGCCGGTGGTGTTTAAATAACCATCCATAAATAATGAATTGGCTGGATATAACGATAGGGCCTGCAATTGCCTCAGATGGGTTTCGCGACCAGCGGCCGCACGCAATTCGCAGGTTGGGTTTAATAAACGCATCACACACAATACCTTTAAACAATAATCGGGAGTCAACGATTGCTGAGCCTCAAAAGCCGTACCTTGTATGGGAATCAAAAAATTAACCGGAATCGAGACTGCCCCGTTGTCACGAAGGGCCAATCCCACTGATACAATGTCTTGGGGGGTTTCACCCATGCCCACAATCAGCCCCGAGCAAATGGGTAGGTTGGCTGATTTGGCCGCATGTAACGTATTAAGACGGTCTGCATAGGTATGGGTAGAGCAAATGCGACTGTATTGTTCTTCGGCGGTGTTTAAATTGTGATTCAGCCGATCCAAACCAGCTTCCTTTAATTCGATGGCGGCATCGTGATTGATTAAACCAGCGGATAAACAAACTTGAATAGGCACCGCTTCTTTTACTTTTTTGATCAAATTGGCCAACTGAGTCACACGGGTTTTGGAGGGTCCACGACCGGAGAAAACCATACAGTATCGAAAGGCTCCCGCATCATGCGCCCGTTGGGCTTCGGCAATGATTTCTGACTCCGATTTCATGCCATACGACTCAATGGGGGCCTCACTTGGCTTGGCTTGGGCACAATAATGACAATCTTCAGGGCAATAACCATTCTGGGCGTTGTTAATTACATGAATGGCCACCCGATTTCCCCACGTTGCTTTTCTAACCTCATACGCTGCCATCAACAGAGGCAACAAAGGCACATCGGGTTGGGTTAACAAGGGCAATACATCATCTGAACCCAGTTTTTCCCCATTTAATACCCGATTGGATAAGTCGAATACCGTTTTATGAGTTGTCATACCCACAAAGATACCCCAACTCACACCGGTCGACAACCGCTGTTTTAATGGGTATGGTGTCAACATACGGCCTGATTGCATCCATCTTTTTTCTCGACCCCATTCAGCAATCATGCTAATTTGTTTTTTATTTAGGAGGGTCTGACATGAACGCAATTACCACCCCAACCGCCCCATTACCAGTGGGTCCGTATTCACAAGGAATGGTGACGACGTCGTTGGTATGGACATCGGGTCAAATAGGGTTGGATCAAACAGGAACCTTGGTTGCAACCACATTTGAAGATGAGGTCACCCAAGTTGTATTGAATTTAAAAGC
>SXXA01000044.1 GCA_005791325.1 Actinomycetota bacterium
ATGTAGAGTATGCCGAGGGGAGCGTACGATTATTAGACGGACATGTGGATTTGGTGGTGGGAAAACAATGGTCATTTCGGGCAGGAAAATTTAAATTTCCGGTAGGATTGGAATTATTACAAACCCCTACCAACTTGCTTCAATCTGAATTTGGCATTACCACCTTATTGGTGCCAAACCGGGACAATGGGGTTCAATTAACAGGTCAATTTGATTGGGGATCCATTCAATTGGCTGTGATGGATGGGGCGCAAGATGCGGGGCAGTTGGATAGCGATTCAGACGCCAATCGTGCCACCGTGGCTCGTGTTATGTTGCGACCATTCGGAACCCCTAATATTCAATTTGGGTTGGGGGCATCCACGGAACAACGGATAGGTGGCAGCATGGCAAGAATCCAGCCTAGATACCGCCCCGCCATTCTAGAATATGTGACAACGACCACACCCGCGACCACGGCCATGCCGGATGGCCTATTTTCTCGATTAGCCCCACAATTCTATTGGATGGCAGGCCCCCTTGGCATCATGGGTGAAACGGTTATATCTGAGCAAAGCTTAAAATTAGGTGCGGTTAGTAGTGGATTGCGTCATGTCGGCACCCAAGTATCCTTACAATATTATGTAACCGGTGAATCCGCATCGTATGGAGTGGTTAATCCCTTGGTTCCATTTATACCGGAGTCCGACCAATGGGGTGCGTGGCAATTAACGGCCCGCTGGCAATCGGCTTCGTTTGATGAGTCAGCGGCAAGTCGGGGGTTGGTGTTATCGCGTTCATCACAATCGTATCAATCGGTATCATTGGGGGTAAATTGGCTTTGGAACGAGTCGGTAAAATGGTTATTAACAGCGGAGCGAGTGGAAAGCAATTCATATGCCAATGTAAAAAAAGAAACGGTGTTTGTTGACTTGCGACTACAAGTTAAGTATTAAAATCATAGATGCATAGAAGGAGAGATATAATGAGCACATTAAAGGTAAGTGTAACGGGGGTATTATTAATCGGATTATTAAGTGGCTGGGTATCGGCAACCACACTGTTAAATGTATCCTACGATCCCACACGCGAATTGTATGTGGCGTTTAATGAGGCCTTTAAAAAACAACACAAAGCACCCATTGCCATTGAACAAAGCCATGGGGGGTCAGGCAAGCAAGCCCGATCGGTGATTGATGGATTGGAAGCGGATGTGGTGACACTGGCCGTGCCATTTGATATTGATGCGATTGCCAAGGCCGGTTTATTATCCAAAAATTGGCAAAAGGCGTTTCCCCATCAATCGGCACCATATACATCTACCATTGTTTTTTTGGTAAGAAAAGGGAATCCGAAACAAATTCGGGATTGGGGGGATTTGACCAAACCCGGAATTGGGGTTATTACGCCCAACCCAAAAACCAGTGGCGGTGCACGCTGGAATTATTTGGCGGCTTGGGGGTATGCATTGGGTAAAACCAAAACAGAAAAAGGGGCCAAGGCCTTTTTAAAAGCGTTATTTGCTAATGTGCCGGTATTGGATTCGGGAGCAAGGGGATCGACAACCACATTTGTCAATCGCAAGTTGGGGGATGTGTTATTGGCTTGGGAAAATGAAGCGTTATTAATATCGCGAAAGGAATTTCCGGGTGAATACGAGATTGTATATCCATCCATTAGTATATTGGCGGAGCCATCGGTAGCGGTAGTGGATGTTAATGCAAAAAAGAAAGGGACATTACAACTATCAAAAGATTATTTAACGTTTTTGTATTCAGATCAAGGGCAACGCATTGTGGCGCAGCATTACTTTAGGCCCACATCTGCATCGGTTGCAAAGGAATATCGGCGGTTATTTAAACCGTTGCGATTAATCAAAGCGAGTGATTTATACCCGAATTGGGATGCGATACAAAAGATTCATTTTGATGATGGGGCGATATTTGACAGATTGGTAAAGCGTTAATAGGGGGCTTCGTCCCCAAGATAGCGGGCACGCAGTGCCCGCTACTATTACAACCCACCTTAATCTTTTCCGTATAGGGGGGCAGCATTAAAATGTGGGATCCGTCCATGTGTCGTATAAGGTGCCTTCAGGAAGTCCTGTCATAAAACCGATTGAGTTTGCTGGAATACTTGGATTCACACCGCTTGAATGTGCTACTGGATTGGTAATGATTAATCTGATTCCATTAGATTGATTGCACATCGCTACCACATCACCGCATTTAAAACACTTCATAAGATGAGCCTTACTACCTTCTGTTATATTTTCAATCATATATTGATTTTTCCCGACCTCTTTCAGAGTAAGTCCGAATTGGGTATCTGGCGACACCTTAGAGTAGTACAAAGGATGAGACGGTTTTATCACGTCATATATTACTCTACCATCCATTGTAGAACTAATTTTCACAAGATCGTCAACTTCAATTGTATAACCTTTAATTGTAATGGGTTCAATAACCCTATTGTAGCTATTTAATGACAGTGTAGAATCAGCTTTAATAGATGGTAGGTCGGCCCCGATGAATCGAAGTTTATGAGTGCCTATTTCCACAATAAGTGGATTGGCAGAGTTGCTAGGTGGTGTCGAGGCCGCCTCATTTTCTGATGTGCTCCAGCTGTGGCTACTTGGGATTGTGGTGTTTTCTTCTGATCTACCCTCACTATTATTGGGAGACGTATTTGGATGGGGGCCTAAAGGCTCGGTCGGAGAGCTGTCACTGGGGGTAGAAGGGGTAGATGACTTTGCAACTATGAGTTTTCTAAATTCTAGGTAGTTAAAAAAACTTATAGAGTTACCTGTAGAGTTACCTGAATTGATCTTTGCAACATCAATTGCATGGAGAGAGTCACCAATTTTAACCCCGCTTTTGTATGCCTCTGATGACCTTGTAACATACATAACTTCATTGCCCTTAAAACCAATCCCTGTGTTGGGATCCATTGTTAAGCCGTTCTCTAGTGTGAAAAGGGGGGATTTTGAGGCAGTCCATTCGGTTACCACAATGGTTTTTTGGACTTGGGCGGTAGCCCTAAAGAGGCTACATATGCCTTCCATTACACTATATAGTGTAATGGGATTATTTGAATTGGTATTTGGGTGGGGGGCTGTATTTGAAATGTGCATTTAATTTTGACTCCTTAATCATTTTGCCAATAATACCTTAATTGGGATTATTCATTTTCTGGTACTTGATACTTAGTTATCGCAATTTAAGAACACCTAATTTCAGGATTTTTTTGAATATAAGATTGATTGAAAGCCCCACCCTAACCTTTTCCGTATAGGGGGGAGTCAGCATTAAAATGTGGGAGCCGTAGGTTCTCACACCCCATACGAAGGGCAGTTAGGAACCCAAAATAGTGACCAAAGCCCCCTTGATGAATGGTGGTGCCCTTGTGAGCCCAAAACAATCAAATGGCCCCAGCGAGATTTTAAAGGGGCGAAGCCCCTTTAACCGGTTGCGTGCACGCAGTGCCCGCTACTATTACACCCCACCCTAATCTTTTCCGTATTGGTTGGGCTCGCCTTCACAGTTATCATTTTCAACCATTAAATCGCCATTTACGTCCAACTGCTTAGTAAAGGGCTCTACTTTCTGTGTATTGCCATTTGTCTCCGGCGTGACTTTACTATGATCGCCCACTTGAATATCCCCAAAGTCTGTGACGGAACTATCTAAATGAGAATGAGTAAAGGGCTCTACTTTCTTTGTAATCACAACGATATTGTTGCCATTCGTCCCCTTCTTGACTTCAACATGATCGCCCACAT
>SXXA01000045.1 GCA_005791325.1 Actinomycetota bacterium
ACAGTGAGCAATTGGATATTACACCAGGATTAATTTACAGGCAACATCCATCCATCGGGAGTCATCGTGACATGTGGGGGCTGCATCCCCAGATTTAAATTCCCACCCCGATATCCTAAGCAATATGAGGGGGGGATGGGTTATTGAGGGGACCGGCGGTCCCCCAACCCTAGCCTGAAGGACCCCAATTGGTCAGGACTAGTCCCTTGAATTGGGAGGCTCATTTAAAAGGGGGCGTGGGGGGAACCCCCACAATAAACTATGGGCACGCAGGGCCAACCATCTTGGGTTCTCGAACCAGATATAAATCCCCACTTGTTGAGTGTATGGCATGCGTTTGGTATACTCAAAAATATGAATACAGAATCACCCCCATCAACCAATCGCCTGCCAGATTGGTTCAGAAAAGCCCCCGGAAAACGTACCGCTACTTTAAAGTTGTCAGACCGATTAGGCGAATCAGTACCCAATAGCATTTGTGAGGAAGCTCGATGTCCCAATCGAGGGGATTGTTTCGCTAAAGGGGTTCTTACCTTTATGATTTTAGGCACGACTTGCACCCGAAACTGTGGATTTTGTAGTGTGGCTCATGGCAAACCCCTCCCCCCTGATCCCAATGAAATACTTCCCATTTTAAATGCCATCGACAAACTCAATTTGCGTTTTGTGGTTCTAACGTCGCCCAACCGCGATGATTTACCCGATGGTGGCTCGGGTCATTTTGCCCATGCCATTCAAACCATCAAATCTAACTTTCCGGCAGTCAAAGTAGAGGTATTGATCCCCGATTTCAAGGGGTCAGAATCTGATTTATGGAGGGTTCTAAATGGAAACCCCGATGTGTTAAATCACAACATTGAAACGGTACCATCGTTATATCGAACCGTCCGAAAAGGATCACTGTACAGTCGCTCTATTGAGTTATTGCGCAAGGCCAAATCAATGGCCCCGCATGTATTGGTTAAAACAGGGTTAATGGTGGGCTTGGGGGAAACCAAATCGGAATTGATTGAAACATTTAATGATATTCGTCAAACAGGGGTTGATATTTTAACACTGGGGCAATACTTAAAGCCCGACAAAGCCAGCTTGGATGTGGTTAGATATGTTCATCCCGATGAATTTGAAGAATTAAAACAGGTCGCATTGGATGCTGGTTTGCGATATGTATTTGCAGGACCCAGTGTGAGGAGTTCCTTTTTAGCTGAACATGTGTTTGATGATTTGGTATCAATTAAATGAATCCCATTATTCAATTTTTTTCTTCTCATGTCATATTATTAATTGGATTTTCTTTTTTAATGGGTTCCATTCCGGTTGCCATGTTGGTATCTCGATTTTATAAGGTTGATCTTCGCCAAGTGGGTTCGGGTAATTTTGGTTCAACCAACGTATATCGGGCTTTGGGACTACGAGTTGCAGGGCTGGTATTTGTTTTTGATTTTATGAAAGGCGCCCTTCCAACATGGTTATCGTTATCGCATGAATACCCAGTCATTCATATTTTGGTTGGGGGTATGGCCGTGTTGGGTCATACGATCTCACCTTTCGCCGGATTTAAGGGTGGCAAAGGTGCCGCCACTGGCCTTGGGGTATTGGCGACCCTGTGTTATGAACCCTTTTTAATATTAAGTATAATGGCTGCGGGGTTGATTATGACGACTCGAACGGTATCTATAGCCACCATTATTTGTGTGATTGCATGTCCTCTGCTCATTGCTTGGTGGCATTATCCAAGCGCATACGTAATGGGCACAGGCCTTGTTTCGTTGGTTATACTCATTCGACATATACCCAATATTCGGCGGTTAATTCAAGGATCAGAAAACAAACTATAATGTCAACAGTTGCGGTGATTGGATCGGGGGCATGGGCCACTGTATCAAGCATGCTACTAAGCAACGCCGGCCATTCTGTTGTGCAGTGGGTTCATCGTTCCGACTACCTTGATGCCATTAACAACCATCACATCAATCACCTAACCTTACCAAATGTCACTCTCCCCGTTAGCATCCGTGCCACCATGAATGTTGAAGAGCTAAATAATATTGACCATTGGGTGGTCGCTATCCCAGCCTCTTTTTTGCCAACACTCCCCTTTTCCCCTTCTCACCAATCGATTATTTCCTTAATAAAGGGTGTGGCCGTCTCAACCACCCATCATTTGGCCATGTCGGCCCTATCTGACCAGTGGGGCAGACCCATTGCCGTATTATCCGGACCCAATTTAGCGGCTGAATTAGCAAGTGGTCAGGTTGGCGCGGCTGTGGTTGCGAGTGATGATCCCCATTTATCTAAAACATTTCAAACCTTATTTAGCTCAACTCAATTTAGGGTTTACACCTCAACCGATCCATTAGGGGTATCCTATGGTGGGGTGCTCAAAAATATCTATGCCGTTGCCGCCGGAATTGTAGATGGACTTGGATTTGGAATGAATGCCAAGGCAGCATTAATGACCCGCGCTTTATCTGAAATGACCCGAATTGGTGTATCAATGGGTGCAAAAGCTGAAACCTTTTACGGATTATCTGGGGTCGGCGATTTAATGGCCACTGCCTATTCACCCCTCAGTCGAAATTGGCAAAGTGGATTTGCAATGGGGCAAGGAAATGAACCAAGCTTACCCAATCGAGGGGTTGCAGAAGGAATTCGCTCCATCCAAGCCCTATCCCCTTTATTAAAAGGGATGAATACGCCCATCTTAACCGCATTAACCGATATTATTACCCATCAAAAATCGGTTCAAGACGTGGTGGGTTACCTTATGTCAAGGGATTTAAAGGCGGAATAATATGGGTCGATGGTGGTTTGTATTGGCTCGAATACTGTTAGATATGGCATTCATTCCCATTACAGTTATTTTGGCGTATAGCGCCAAATTTAAAGTGGGCTGGGTGTTTCATTATGTATTGGATATTCCATTTGGCGATGTGTATGGCTTTGCTCAGGTAGAGCCTTACCTATCTAATTTGGGGATTATCACACTGATATGGATGGTTTGTTATATGTTAATGGGTGCGTATCGCCCCTTTTTGGGAACGATGGCCGAAGTGGATGAATGGATTGTGGTGTTTAAAGGAACCAGCATGGCCGTTATTTGTCTCATGGCATTTACCTTTCTAGACAAATCATTTCCTGGATCCCGATTTGTGATGGGGTATTTGTGGTTATTTGGCATATTAACGAGTGGCATCACACGTTATTTCCTATTTCGGGTTGAAATGCTCTGGCTGCAACAATCCAAACAACTTCAAACAGCCATGGTGATTGGTGTAAATAATCGGTCATTGGAACTGGTTGAACGACTCGTAACCATGCCGATATTGGGATTTCGATATATCGGTTCAATTGAGCAAGAACCCATTCAAAACGTACCATATATTATTCAAAATCAATATCATCATTTGGGTTTACTAACCGATTGGTTACGTCACCTACAAACCCATCAGCCAGATGTCATCTTTATTGTGGATCTTCCCATATTGGATTGGACGCCCATTCGAAATTGGTGTGGCGATCATGGCATCACGTGTTATGTGTCATCGGCGGTTGAAGAGGATATATCGGTCTCCACCAGAGCCATTACACTGGATGACATTCCCTTAATCCAATATTCACCACCATCACCCCCCTTACTTAAAATTTGGCTTAAAACCATTATCGATTGGGTGCTGTCTCTGGTTATCTTGCTCTTGCTATCCCCCATCATGATTATCATTGCCATCCTTATTAAGCTGGTTTCGCCATCTGGACCGGTATTATTCTCGCAGGAGCGGGTTGGAAAAGACGGTATTTTATTCAAAATGATTAAATTTAGAACCATGATACCAAATGCAGAACAATTAACAGGCCCGATTATGGTTGATACCAAAAACGAAACCCGATATATACGGTTTGGTCGATTTTTAAGACGAACCTCATTGGACGAATTACCTCAATTGTTTAATATCCTAAAAGGTGACATGGCCTTGGTTGGACCACGACCAGAACGACCCCATTTTGTAGCTGAATTCTCAAAAACCATCCCATCATTTAATCAACGGCATCAGGTGAAGGGTGGCATTACTGGGTGGGCGCAAATCAATGGGCGATCTCAACTAACCCATCATCCAGCTCAAAAATTACGCTATGACTTGTATTATATTAATCACTGGGGATTTGCATTGGACTTTAAAATCATCCTCAAAACCATCGAATGGGTTGTATTTAGCAGAGAAGCCTATTGAAAAGGGGGATATTTGGGGGACGTTTTGACCCATTTCATGCCGGACACTTGAATATAATCCAATGGTGTTTTGATCAGGGTCTTCTGGATCATATCGAAATCATTCCGGCAGCAAATCCAGTACACAAACCCATTCAATCGGATTATGGGTCCAGAAAGAAACAAATTCAAACCGCTATCGGTTCTTTTTCAGAAAAAGTCAGCATCAACGATATCGAATGGGATCGTCGCGACACCCCCTCATGGATGATCGATACCGTCACCAGTATTCAAAAACAATATCCGCAAGACGAGCTATACCTTATCATGGGATCTGACACCTTAATTGACTTACCCCGTTGGTACCAATCTCAAGCATTACAAAATAGTATCAAATTGATTGTATTCAATCGTCCCACTCACCCCATTTCATCACTCACAACATGGGCCAGTCATCATATTCAAGCCCCGATTCATTGGGTACACGAGTCAAATTGGCCCCAATCTTCTACCCAATTGCGTAGAAAAACGCATTACGTATTGGGAATTACCGGTCGGATGGGCTCAGGAAAAACCACCGCATCTAACCTATTGCATACCGCCTACGGTGTTCCGATGATTGAATTGGATCATCTGGGGCATCTCGTCTTAAAAAAACCTGACATTCAATCGCAACTCTCGACGTATTTTGGTGCTTTACAACGAACTGAAACCGGCGATATCAATCGATTATGGCTAGGGGAGCTTGTTTTTAGCAACCCAACCCATCTCAGGCAACTCAATCAGGTCATGCATCCCCATATTCGTCAATGTTGTATTGAACAAATTCGTCTCTCTGATTCCCACATTACCATCGTTACAGGCGCTTTATTATATGAGATTGGTCTCATCGAAACCTGTGACCATATATGGGTAATTGATGCACCTGACACGCAGTTAGAATCACGCCTTGGTCCAAAATTCCATCGCTTATTGTCACAAATGTCACGAGCCGAATATTTGGCCCTAGGGATGCCGATTCCAAATCATAGCCGAGTTGAATTTGAGTCACTCATTCTTCAAGCATTCAAAAAACAATGTGAAGAATGGCAAATTCCATGCACATACACTAGTCATCTATCTATGCAAAAGCGAAAAAATATCTTAGACTAAATCAAGATTTTAACAACAAAAAATTGAGGGTATTCGTATGATTGACTTATTTTTCAGGGGCGGATTGGTTATGTATCCCTTAGCGTTTTGTTCTGTTTTAGCCGTCTATATTTTAGTCGAGCGATTGTTATTTCTATTTTTTAATCGCGTTCCGGGACAATCGAGCATCGACCAAGCTCGATCCTTATTATTATCAACCGGCCGCCATCGAGCCGCCAATGATTTACAAAACAATGCGCGTTTGGGGGTTCGTCTTCTTGGGGTTGCTATTCGCTCTTCTCACCTTCCTCACAATGAACTAAATGACGATATTAAAAGTGCGACCCATTTCGAATTGCCAAAACTAGATAAAAACATGAATGCATTGGCCACCATTATTACTGCCGCCCCATTATTGGGCTTACTTGGAACCGTATTGGGTCTCATGAACTTGTTCGGGGTATTGGGTGGGTCGGTAAACTCTGTTGTAAATCCCTTGGCGTTATTGGGAGGGATATCTGAAGCACTGATTACCACCGTCACTGGATTAGCAATTGCGTTAGCCACTATGTTATTTAATCAATTTTTATTATCTAGAATTGATGCATTTGTATTTAATGTCGAAAAACAAATGTTAGATATCGTTAACTTTTGCAAGCAAAATGAGGTTCGTGAGTGATTTCACTACGTTCTGCTCGGCAATCAAGGCGTGTCCCTCAAATTGAAATGGCTCCATTTTTGGATGTTGTCTTTACATTGTTGTTGTTTTTTGGGGTATCCTCAACCCTCATTTCAACACAAAAATCGATTGGCATTACCCTGCCAGAATCTAAGTCTGCCACCCTGGCCGATGATGGATTGGTCATCAAAGTAATTGATTCAAAAACGGTTGAAATGAATGGCTCAAGTATCCCAATCTCAGATTTATCCCAAGCCATTCAATCCACCCTCTTGGTAAAACCGGATGTGGCGATTGTGTTACAAGCCGCACAAGAAACCCCCTACCAAACTGTCATCACGGTTATTGATGCCATACGAGACTCAGGTTCAACGAAACTACTTTTAGACACCCAACGGATTAACGATGACGCAACGAGACATCTTTCAGAACAGTAGTGCTTGGATCGTTAGCCTTCTGATTCATGCTCTTTTTTTATTATTTCATTTTGATATCCCCAAAATGCCCATTGAATTAGGGCAGTCGGAATCACCTATTGAAATCGATTTAAGTAGTGAAGTCACGTCTTTGTCAGCCACATTACCCGCCCAGTCACCAGCCCAGTCATCCCCAACTGCCCCCCCCACCCTGGCCCCTCCCCATCCCGCGGGGGCCCCACCCAGT
>SXXA01000046.1 GCA_005791325.1 Actinomycetota bacterium
CGGGAAATTTTTGGTAATGCCATTGACATGCCCAGTAGCAAATATGAAAAAAGCTTGATCGACAAAACTGATAAAGCATCCATCGAGGCGATGCAAACCATGCGGCAACGTGTGATCGGACGTGTTACCCAATGGTGGGATCACGTGGGTCAACACTTGGATTTAACCACATTATTACCGTTTGGGTTATTATCCGCATTAGCCCCGCTGATGGCCACAACCAAAGACTTGGGTAATTTTACCGATTCAACCTCCCTCTCCACCGAAGGTGATACGCTTGGATTTAAAGACAAAATCATTTCAGATTATTTAACCGAGCTAAAACGTGACTATTTAACGAAACGATTTAAATCCAAAAAACAATTGGATCCCGATCAGTTTTCACAACTTAGCCCTACCCAATTAAAAGGATTGATGAAATCCTTGGATAATGGAAAACAACTGGATGCGTTGGGTCGAGTTGGCGAGGGGTTTGACGCCAATCAGGTGGATATTAAGGGCTTGGGACTTCCGAACGATGTGGCCGAAGACATCCAAAATACCTTAAAGGAGTATCAAATTGGCACCTTTAGCTTAGAGGTACAAGACCAAACACGTATTAATGGACGACGACGAACCGATATTAAAATACAAGCTGCAGATGGTACCTTTGTGACGTTACCTGCTTTATTGAATTTGTTGGCAACGGGGGATACCCCTAAAGCCCAAATCGAAAATGCCCAGATGGTATATAACACCGTATTGGGGTTGTATAAAGAATTGTCTGGACTTTCAACCCGTTCCCACACCGATGGCACCATTGTTGCCTCCTCCAAAACAGGTGAGATCAAACGTAACGTAGCCAACATGGCCACGTGGCAAGAATGGGATGGCGATACATTGTCTTGGAAACCCAATCGTGGGCCATTAAGTATTACCTTTTCTCGTGCCGCCGATGCCAATCAATTTGGGGATCAACTGCGTATACTGGTGGCCCTACTTGAACCCATTGTTGGGTTATTTGGGCAACGATTTACCGAAAATGGGCAACCCACCTTTGTACAATTGGTGGATAATTCTGGTACGTCTCACGCCAAAGAGATTATTATGGACGGATCCCCTGCTTATCAGTTGCGGCTGGACGCCATTTATGACCGCTCAATCTTTGAAACCAGTTTTTGGAAAGATGCATCCGAATTGTTGGAAACAAAAGTAACCATGCGATTGGGTGAAGGGTTGTTTACCCGATCCGTTATGAACCAACTTGAGCGAAGTTCACACCGCACTAAAAAAGTGGATTATGACAAGGCCGTAGAGGAAGTTAAAGAAGATGAAGCCCGTCGTTTGCTACAAGAAATGAGGGATCGAATCAAAAAACGACAAGCGGAATCTGAACAAATCAAAATTCGAAAAGAAGCCCAAGCGCAACAACAAATCGATGAGAAAAAGCGGAAAGCACTGTCGGATAAATTGGCCAAAGAAGAAAAAAAGGCCAAACGTTCATAACAATATAGGTGGAATATGAAAGAACCCATTAGAGGTAACGAAGACAAACTATCCGATATTTTGAATAATACCTATTATCAGGCGGTTCAGACCCAATTGCGTGAAAAAAATAAAAAATTGGATGCCAAAGATGCCCCGTCTTTGCAACAACACGGCCAAGAAAAAGTAGCCCCCATGGCATCCAAACCCAATTCGAGTGGCACTTTATCCCAAAATCAGGGAGATCGGGCCAGTATTCGGTCGGTTGAGTGGAAACGCAATCAATCTGGTGATTTTGAACTTAGCTCGCCATCGGAATGGCCCTTAATTACTGCGGTTGATTTATCCGGACAGCGCGTTACTGCCAACAACCCCGCCTATAAAATTGAATTATCACCACGTATCGATCGGTTTAAAGAATCATTATCGCAAGCCGTGGTACAAAGCCGCTCATCTAATTATTTTGTGTCACGATTTGGTGAACTCAAAGCGGGCATGCTGATTCGTATTTTATCCCTACTGGGCGTATCCCCAGATGATCTAAAACAGGTCCAACAAACGGCCATTAAAGGGGCAATATCCCAAAACATTCAGTCGATGTCGGAAGCCATTTATTCATCGGAAATGACGGAAATTATACAGGGCGGAACCAAAAAAGCGCGCCGTGCATTGCGTTTATTTAAAGCCACGAAAACCCAATTAATGAAGCAAATGGCCTTATTGGGTGACCCTGACTATTGGGGGAATCGTCGATTAACACAGGAACATATTACCCAGCTATCTAAAATTTTGGATGAGCTAAATCAGGAAAAAGATATTTTAACTTATCGCTTGGATTATCATTACACCCATTATGGGCATGCCCACCTGCTGGATCCAGATACGCAAAAAAAGATGAGTCGGGTGGGCCAATACATTCAAAAAGCCACCCAGCAAACCCATCGTCGACGGGTTGAATTGCGCCGATTGGAAGGGGATAAAACCAAAGAATTGGTTGCCCTTGGGCAACAATTACTGGACCCCAATGCCAACAAAGGGTACGAACAATAATGAATGGTATTAATCCCAATTTGGGAGGGCCTAATGAGACCGAACGTGGCGACCAAGCTGAACTTGAGAAAGTGGTCATTGAACATTTTTCAGAATTGGAGACCCCCACCGCTCCCCATTCTAAAATCAATCGAAAGTCAAAGGAGGCTCACCAACAAAAAGGGCATTTTACCGATGACGAGCCAAATAAAACGGATATGTTTGAGGCATATGTATCACGTATGAGTCCCCAATCATTGTTAGAGTTGGCCCAACAATCCAAATTAAATCAAAAATTAACCGATATGATGATGAAACAATGGGATAAACCCGAGGATCTGGATGATCATGCCACCATCACCCGTGACACCGATCCACACGCTGACCCCGTCCGTACAGGAGACCGCCCCATCCAAAAAGATCAGGATCGGACTCACGTGCGACGGCATCACCACACGGCCCAAGAGTATCTTAAGTCGCTGGGAACCGACCCCGCTAAGTTACAACCAGCCATCCAAACGTATATTGCCGGATTAACCAAATCCATGATTTTACCTCGGCCGGGGCTCAAAGAACGCACCACCCAAGATCGTACCAACTTGCTTAAGTTGGGGTTGTCCAATCGCCAAGTGGCTGATATTGAGCACAATGTTCACGCTTTTGTTAAAAAAGACCTGACGGCCACCATTCATGATGGCTACATCAATTTGTTATTGCGATATTCCAATCGGTTTAATACTGATTTATATGCCGTGTCAACTGAATATAAAAAACTTGAAACCATGGGATTACAATCCGGCATTCTTGAATCAATTGACAAAATCAAAGCATTACGAAACGACATTAAAAAGTCATTACATGGTTTTTTTACTGAAATATTGGATGACAAACTAATTGAAGTTCGGGCTAAAACATTAAGTGTGGCCAAACTGAGTGAAGCTATGAATGAGATGAATCACTTTTGCAACGCGATTTCGTATGATGCCACGCGGTATTTTAAAACGATTATGACCCGTATGGACCAATTGGGGTTATTGCCTTTTTTGGCACCGCCTGGTTCACAATTAAGCCAAATGGACACCGATTCTGATGGGCGACGACGACAACCGCCATCTACCATTGAATCCCTGTCTACAGATCATTCACCCGATGTGTGGGGATTACAGCAACTGTTGTTACAATCTGTTATGGCGTCCGGATGGGTGAATCAAATGGAAATTAAGTTTAAATTATCTCGCTTAAAAAAGAAACTGATCGATTCGGGGGCCTTAAGCGAAGAAAAATGGATGGAGATGAGCCAAGCCGCCATCGAGGACGCCAAAGTTAAGTGGGTAGACTTATTAAAAGAAGGGTTAACCGAACGAGCTGGACTCATGAGTGTTAGTGGGCCAGAGTGGGAATTGGTACGAAAGAAATTAAAAAAAGCCATGGTTGGTCTCAAAAAGTTACAAGCCATGCCCTCGAAATCAGAGTTGCGCCAATGGACCAATGATATTAATGGGGTAATGTATGGGTTAATGCGAGAAGATTTTTTGCGTGTCTTGGCCTCATTAGAGAGACAACCCAATCATGTAAAATTAATCAAACAAGCCAAACAATTAAAAGCAACGTTGGAGCGCTTAAAATCTGAATCGGGGCTTTTGGGCGATATCATGCCGAATGACACCAAAGTCATGTTAACCGATCAACGGATTGTTGAATCGGCTTAAATGATGCCGCTAACCCACTGTGGAACCGAGTCAGACTGAAGCCCTCACTTATTTGACGGGTATCCTTAATTCAACCATTTGATTGTGATGAAAATAAGCCAGCACCACCGCCACGGGCGTTCCATGCCAAACCATCGATTGTTGGTATTTCCAAGCAACCCCACGCATGAGTGATATGGTATACACCTGATGGTTGGCCACAACCCATGTCCATGTTTCACCGCTGGCATCTTGGGTAACCACCGCCACGGATACGGGGTTGCGTTGCCATGTTAACTCCGTATCCTCTTCGGATTCGACCCCCACGCTAAAGTGGGTCTCACTAAATTCGCCCGTCCAATTGAGACCTGTATCGGTTCGGTGGGTGTAGGCCCAGCGTTTTCCCTGCAAATGGGGTTGGCCTGTTTGCTGGGTGATGTGTCCGCATCCACTCACCATGATTAGTACCGCTACCATTACCATCCACTTTGTCATATCCCAACCCCTTCAGCATGATTACCTCTCCTATTATTATCGGAATATATGATAGGATCATTGCATCGAATATGACTATTACCTCTCAATCAATTCAAATTGTGATTCCGATGTCTGGATTTGGAGAACGCTTCCGGCGTGCGGGTTATACCATTCCAAAACCTTTAATTCCCGTGGATGGCATCCCCATTATTACCCACATCATGGACTTATTTCCTGGTGAAACGGATATCACAGTTATTTGTAATCAAGCCCATTTGGATCACCCTGATTACCAGATGTCGTCCATTTTATTACATGCCTGCCCAACCGCTCGTATTGTGGGAATTCCACCTCATCAATTGGGTCCGGTGCATGCCATTCAACAATGTTCGATCGACCCCCATCGACCTGTATTGGTTAATTATTGCGACTTTTCATGTATTTGGGATTGGCCGAGCATTAAAGCGCACTGTCTCCAACCTGAGGTTGTTGGGGCCATTCCCGCCTATCGAGGCTTCCATCCCCACTCATTAGGACCAACCCATTACGCCTACCTTAAAGAAAGCAATGGGAGGGTGTTGGATATTCAAGAAAAAAAACCGTTTACAAATGATCGTCTGAGGGAATATGCGTCTAGTGGTACCTATTATTTTAAATCAGGATCGATGATGAACCAAGCCTTTAGCGATATGATTCAAGCCAATTTGTCTGTGAACGGCGAATATTATGTAAGTATGGCGTATCGACCATTATTGCAAGCCCAGCATCGAATTGATGTCATCCCCATTGACTATTTTTTTCAGTGGGGAACCCCAGACGATTTGGAAACCTTTCAGCGGTGGTCAACCACATTTCGAGGCTATCCCCAAACCCACCCAATGCCCCCCCACGGCACCCGCTTATTTCCGATGGCAGGTCTGGGCCAACGCTTCGCCCATGCGGGGTACACCACGCCCAAGCCTTTGTTACCCATTCGAGGCAACCCCATGGCCTTACAAGCGATTCAAGATACCCCCCCCTCGGAAGTAACCGTGGTGGCCTGCCGAGATGCCATGGCGGGCTTATCTGAACTCCATCATTCCTTAACAACCCACATTCCCAACCTACAATGGATGACCCTTAATGCGCCCACTGACGGCCAAGCCTGTACCGTGGCAGCCATGTTAAAGAACCGCACCTATCCCGCACCCATTACCATTGGGGCTTGCGATAATGGGATACGATACGACCCCAACGCCTATTTGGCTTTATGTCATGACCCATCCATTGATATTATTGTATGGGGCTACCGAGGGTGGCCTCATGCCATTCGACACCCCCATATGTATGGTTGGATTCGAGAACATCAGGGACGAATTGATTATATATCGGTTAAAACGCCCTTGCATAACCCCGAAACCGATCCCATTGTTATTGGGTTATTTACATTTAAGTCCCAAACCTTATTACACTCCCTTTTGGATCAATTAATGGCTCAAAACCATCGTATTAACGAAGAGTTTTATTTGGATTCGGTTATTAATTTGGCCATTGAACGAGGGGCTGTTTGTGCCCATTTGGATGTACTTAGTTATTTGGGCTGGGGAACCCCTGACGATTATGAAACCACCTTGTATTGGGATCGTGCCTTTGCCCAATGGAAGCGGCATCCCCATACCAAATGGAAGGTATCCGAATGACACTCATCACCCTTGTGATTCCTTGTTACAATGAATCTGCCTCATTACCCATGCTCATTACCCGATGTCAAACCATCGCCTCCCCCGACTGTCATATTCTATTGGTTGATAATGGTTCCACGGACGACA
>SXXA01000047.1 GCA_005791325.1 Actinomycetota bacterium
AAAGCCCAATTCAATCCCCAAATCCAATAAGTCGGCTTCTTTTGAAAATCCCTTCCCAAACTCCACTTCCAATTCAGTGTACTTAAAGGGCGGGGCCACTTTATTTTTAACAATTTTAATCTTAACTTTATTTCCGGTTATATCCACACCCGATTTAATCGAATCAATTTTACGAATGTCAATTCGGATGGTGGAATAAAACTTGAGAGCGCGACCACCCGGTGTCACTTCGGGGTTTCCAAATACCACCCCTAATTTTTCTCGAATTTGGTTCACGAAAATGACAATACAGTTCGACTTACTCACTATGGCCGTTAATTTCCGTAAGGCTTGGGACATTAAACGGGCTTGCATGCCCATTTGGGGGTCTCCCATATCCCCTTCAATTTCAGATTTCGGCACCAACGCCGCTACTGAATCAATCACCACCATATCCACCGACCCTGAACGAACCAAGGTTTCCGCTATTTCAAGCGCCTGTTCGCCATAATCAGGTTGAGAAATCAACAAGGTTTGGGTTTGAACGCCCAACGCTTCTGCATACGAAGGGTTCAAGGCATGTTCGGTATCTATAAACGCACAAATACCACCCAATTTTTGTACCTCGGCAATGGCATGCAGGGTTAAGGTGGTTTTTCCGGATGACTCAGGCCCAAAAATTTCAATAATTCGTCCCCTTGGGAAGCCCCCCACACCCAATGCCAAATCGAGTGATAATGCCCCTGATGATACCGATGATGTCACCATCATTGGTGAATCGCCCAAGGCCATAATGGCCCCTTTCCCGTGGGCTTTTTCAATCTGAGAAATGGCAAAACTGAGTGCCTTCTGTTTATTTTCATCCATAATAATCCGTCTCCTTTTCTACGCTCTGTGTGAGCAACCAATTCTTTAAAATACCCAATGCTGCGGTGGTGGTTCGATGGCGAATCAGGTTTCGATTTCCTTCGATTTCAAGTCGCTTGACCACCGTGTGTTGCAAAAAACGAAATCCAAGATAAACCATCCCAACTTGCTGTTGGTCTAGGGTAGTAGGGCCAGCTACCCCATTGGTGGCAATCACAATATCCGCTCCCGTTAATCGTTGTACGCCCGTCACCATTTCTTCGGTAACAGCAGCGCTAACAACCCCATGCGCTTGAATGGTGGCCGGACTCACTTGTGCCAACCGAACCTTCAATGCATTTGAATAACAGATCATCCCCCCTAAAAAATACTGACTCCCCCCCGGAAATATGGTTAAAGCCTCCCCCAACTGACCTGCTGTAATGGATTCACATACTGCTATCGAAAGACGTGTCTGCAACAACCGGCTGGAAACATCAGAAACCAATTTGTTACGGTAATCAATCGACACATCATCTAACACAGCTTGAAACGTCATGTGGATACAGACCCTACCGTTACCTTGGCCCGCAATTCATCAACCAAGTGGGTTTGTTCCCATGTAAAATTCGCATCTGGCCGACCAAAATGACCATAAGCGGCTGTTGCCAAATAAGTCGGTTGTTGCAATTTTAAGTGAGTCACAATCCCTTTGGGGGTTAGATCAAATTGAGAACGAATTAATTTGGATAATTCCAAATCAGAAACAACCCCTGTGCCCTTGGTATCAACCAATACCGATACCGGCTCTGCCACACCAATGGCATACGCCAACTGAATTTCAACCTCATCAGCTAGGCGTGCCGCCACTAAGTTTTTAGCCATGTAGCGCGCCATGTACGCCGCCGATCGATCCACTTTGGTATAGTCCTTACCCGAAAAGGCGCCACCACCATGCCTTGCCCATCCACCATAGGTATCCACAATAATTTTTCGTCCAGTTAAACCTGTATCCCCATGGGGCCCCCCAATCACAAATCGCCCAGTTGGATTAATGAAAAAGCGGGTCTTGTCATCCAATAATTGAGTAGGAACCACCGAGCGAATCACTTCCGATTTAATCCGATGCTCAAGTTGTTCAGTATCGATATCAGGATGATGTTGGGCCGACACCACGACTGCATCAATTCGAACAGGGGTTCGACCATCATATTCGACGGTCACTTGGGCCTTGGCATCGGGACGCAACTCAGGCATCACCCCCTCTTTTCGAAAAACAGACAATTGCCGAACCAGCTGATGGGCGAGTGATATGGGCAAAGGCATCAACTCAGGGGTTTGTCGACACGCATACCCAAACATTAAGCCCTGATCACCGGCCCCCAATTCTTTATGTAGGCCTTGCCCTTCGTTCACCCCTTGGGCAATATCGGGGGATTGTCCATGAACGGCAACCAATACCGAACAACTATCTGCATCCAATCCATATTCTGGGTTGGTATAGCCAATGGATCGAACCGTTTGGCGGGCAATACTGGCATAATCCAATTGGGCTTGGGATGAAATTTCGCCACCAATTAAAATGAGGCCGGTGGTGGCAAACACCTCGGCAGCCACCCGACTATTGGGGTCAACGGTTAACGCAGCATCCAAAATGGCATCCGATATTTGATCGCAAATTTTATCTGGATGGCCTTCTGACACCGATTCTGAACTAAAGAGCATACGCATTCGAGACGCCTCCTATCGAGTCAACCCAATGGCAATCAGCTTGTTTAACCCACCATCGCATCTGATGCAACAATACCAACTATAAACCACCCAAATGCAACAAGAGAATGAACGTTATTAAACTCACTGATCACCAACCCAGATTAACTACTTACAATAATGTGATCACCAATTATAAAAAAAAGAAAGAATATAGAACAAACTGTATATTAACAGAGAACAAAAAGAGGTGGCAATCATCGAAGAAAAGAAAGATAAAATAGTGGGTGAGAACTTGATTGTAAACCCTCCCTAATCCTCCCCTAAAAGGGAGGGAATACAAATTGAATCCTAGGGACATTATTGCCCCAGCCCCTGCCTCAGGGTTTCCCCTTAGGAACCCCACATCAATCGCTTCAGAACCCATAAAACGGGGTGCCCCAGCGAGTTCAAAGGGGCGTATCCCTTTTGTAGGCGTAGAAACCAGGAGCCCACCTTGTATTACCTCTCTTCCCTATGAGGAGGGTCGGGGTGTGGCTCAAGAGCGGAGCCACTCAAATTCCCAGTCTTAAAATTACTGCAAACAAACACTCATCTAACTCACATCGGTTAGCGGATCATACCTATTAGTAATGGCATGATTGGCACTCTCCAAGGTGGCACCTGTCAAATCGGCCCCAATCAAATCGGACTTCACAAATCAGCCTAATCAAAACCAGACTTATCAAACGTGCTAACTCCTCCCAAATCGGGATCAAACGAATTGCCCCATATCCAATCGACACTCGGCCATTGGAAGGTCGACTTGACCGTACTCAAATGCTTAGCTCCCCTCCAATCGACCTGCGTCAACTTAACCCCCCTCAAATAGGCACCTAACAAATGGGCCGCCATCGTTGGTCAAGTTCAATGGCAACACGATTGCGTTGACCTACACCTTACGTAACGTGCCCGCTACGTCTCATACGATTGGGGAGGTTCAATTGGGGCTGATGGCCCACCTTCCGTTAACTGGGTTTATGAAAGAAGGGACGGCGTATCAAGAGTCTCGAATGACCACGTATGCATTCCAAGTATCGGCACGCCTTTAAGGCCGTTGCATCGCGACGTGCCAGCCTTCAACGGTGTTACATTGGCCCGTTGGGTGGCAGGTAATCGGCAATATGACCTTGTTCGTTGTGTTCATGTGCCATTACCATGTCGTGTAACATGGCGTCACACTGACGGTACTCAGTGGCGATAATGTGGTCTGGGGCTTGGCTGTTTCTGAGCTGGATGACCATGGGTCGCCATCGTTCGTCAAGTTCCATGATCAGGGGGGTATCACAGTCTCTTGGCTCTCGGCAGGTTCTGATGAGACCATTAATGAGGCCTGATGATGACCCGTTGGCGAGTGAAAAATCGGTTAAGGCAACGATCAATCGGTTGAGGATGGGTTGCATGGCCTCGCCAATGGTATCTCGTGCTTGGATGGGGCCTGGTGGTGTCCACTGGGTGATGGTGTGGTTCATGGCTGGTCCTTTCGTCATTTTTTGGTATCGGTTTTTGATTGTATTTTAATACCGCTGCAACACATCGAACAAGGGTGGAAATATCGATAGATGAATGATCATTAGACAAGTAAAAAAGGGAGGTCAAAAATGGGCCTGTTGCGAAATCCCCGAATGGAGGGATAAAAAATCGTACCTCGCCAAGCAGGAAAGAAGCATAAAAATCCATGTCAAAAAGAGTCAAAGACAGATAAAATATGAGGCATGAAAATAGTAAGGAGGAAGCAAATGGCTTTTTACGATTATGACCTCAGTGAGCAGGTAAAAGCGGGGAAACATGAGCGATGTGATATAGAGCGGATTGTAGGTTTTTCAAGTCTGATGTATCGCTTTAAAGATTTAGAAACAAATGTAGGTCGAAGTGGGTATGGAATAGAGGTAGGGGTAAAAGCCCTGTATCTGCAATTTCATTATGATTTATCAGATCGAGAGCTAGAAAAGCGATTGAGATTTGACCTTGGGTTTAAATGGTTTTGTGGATTTACTGTATATTCAGAAACGCCTGACCATACCTTTTTCTGTAGATTTCGGAAACTGCTGGGAGCGCAAAGAGTAGGCCAACTGTTTAACATTATCGTGAAAAAGTCTGAAAAAGCAGGGCTCCTAAAATCAGTTTTTCGATTTGCAGATGCAACAGCTGTAATAATAAACAAACAACGTGGCAAAAACGAGACAAAGCCTTGGGAGAGGGAGAAATGGTTTTTGCTGATAAAGCGTATAGTTTGTCTAAAGCCCAAACTGCTATGAAAAAACGAGGGGCTTCCAGTGCTGCCATTCTCAAAAACAATATGAAAGACAAAAACAAGGATTTAGATCGATGGTGCTCTGCTGTTCGAGCTCCTTTTGAATCTGTTTTTTCCAAGTTCGAGCGCAGAGCCCGTTACAGAGGTTTAGCCAAAGTTCCGTTACAGTTATTTATGGACGCGATGGTTCACAATGTTAAGCGCTTGGTTCAGATTAATTCTCCCACTCTGAATGCCGGGGCATAGCGCCCCAATGGGAAATCTGTGCCTAATTTAGGCAATTTCTCACATAAAAATGTGAGATT
>SXXA01000048.1 GCA_005791325.1 Actinomycetota bacterium
ACGTTGCCATTTGGTTCTAATCCGTACCCACCAACGGTTTTGGATTGGAATACAAATCTTAAATTCACTGCCTTGTCCCAACTGTGAGTCAACCCAAAGTGTGCCGGCGTGTGCCTTCACAATGGATTGAACGATCGATAACCCCAACCCCACCCCTTCCGAGCTGGCATTAACTTGATAATAGGGATCAAAAATACGTGACATCGCATCAGGGGAAATGCCAATGCCATTGTCACGCACGGACAGTGTCGAATTGCGAGTGGATGTTTTGACGACGATTTCAATCTTACCATCTGGTTCTGTATATTTGCATGCATTGTCCAACAAGTTTCTTACCACCTGTTTGAGCTGGTGTGGATCGGCATAAAAAGATGCCTCATCAATGGTCATGGCGATTTTTTTTTGTGGGTATCGCCAGGTGAGTTGGCTCATTTCCTCCACAATAATGTCCGCCCAATAAAACCAAGACAAATACAAAGGTTCCACCTGAGATTGGGCCCTAAAGATGGCTAATAAATTGGATACCAATCGTCGCATAAGCTGGGTTTCATCCTGAATGGTGGTTAATGCCATACGGTATTCTTGGGGATCCTTTGACTTTAGCGCCACTTCTGCACTACCCATGATAATGGCCAATGGGGTGCGCAACTCATGGGAGGCAAAACTAAAAAACCGATGGTAATTGGACACCAAATTACTGGATACCATGATATTAATTAATACCACTAAAATAACGATGGTAATAAGGGTTATAATGGCTAAAATATTACGCAAAAATGTTAGATTGTGTTCGGTTTGGGTGACTACCACCCCTAATATCACATACCCCCAATCGTGTTGATTCACCTTTATTTGGCGTTGATACACCTTTAATTTGGTCCCATCTTCACTTTCAACATCATTGAGTAACCGATCTTCACCCCAAGTAAATGGTAAATTAAATAGAACCAAACTGGGTGACTTGGCTTTTAAATCGCCATCGGGACCCATAAATTGAACCAATACCGTTCCAGATGTAAATTGATTGGCCGTTGCGGAAAAAACAAACCGACGCGGATCTTTTTGAAATCGAATTGGATTTTTAACAATTTCAGATATGACATAATCAGCCCAATGCATTAATTTTGAGTCGATGGTACGATAAACTTGGGCTTGATAGTTTGAATAGACCACCACCCCTGAGATTAACATCCCCATCGACACCAATAACGGGATTATATGCTTAGTTCGGCCACGCACAATCGGTATCCAACCCCATGAATGGTATGAATTAAAGGGCGCATTTGGCCTTTGTCAATCTTTTCTCTGAGGTATTTAATATATACCTCTATAATGTTACTTTCCGGCGAAAAATCGTAACCCCAAACTTTTTCTAAAATTAACGATTTAGATACCACCCGATGGGTATTTTGAAGCAAAAAAGCAAGTAATCTGAATTCGGTGCCTGACAACAAAATATTGCGACCACCTCGTCTTACCGATCGGGACTCCATTTCCACATGTAAATCATCTATTTGGTACGATGGATTAGCTTCAGCTGGTTGAAATCGACGGTGCATGGCTCGAATGCGCGCTAACAACTCTTCAAATGAAAATGGTTTGGTCATATAATCATCCGCCCCGGAATCCAAACCAAGCACCCGCTCTGATACTGAATCTCGAGCGGTCAGCATCATAATGGGACCCGTCCGTCCCATTTTTCGAAGCGTACGACAAACCTCAACCCCATCCCCATCTCCTAATTTCAAATCCAATACGATTAAATCATATTGACATTCTGACGCCATAAATACCCCATCTCGTGCGGAATGGGCACAATCAACCCCATACCCTTCTGCTTTTAAGCCATTCCTAACAAATGATGCAATTTTTTTTTCATCTTCAATGAGTAATATATTCATGGCTGATAATGAATCAATGATTTTGCCGAAGCAATGGCCATGGTAATGCCCCATCTCATAATCATGGCACCCCCCAATACACCCAATAATGGATCAATAATGGTCACCCCCCACAGCCACCCAACTCCCAAACCAATAATCGCTAAAATACTGGTAAGCGCATCGGTTAACACATGCAAATAAGCCGATTGAATATTATGATCGTGAGAGTGATCATGATGATCCATTCGCAACACCCATGCAGACATTAGGTTAACCAGCAACCCAATGACCGCTACCATCAAGGCCATTTTAAATTGAATGGGCGCGGGAGACACAATCTTTTCAACTGACGCCCAAATGGTTACCACACCGACTATGGCCAGAATGATGGCATTCGTATAACCCGCCAATGGTAAAATATCCGATGCCCCCTGAGTGAGGCGTGTGTTATTGGCCCACCGACGAACCAACCAATACGCCAACCATGATATTAATAATGCCCCCACATGTGTGGCCATATGCCATCCATCCGCTAACAAAGCCATAGAGCCTGAAATCCAACCAAAGATAATTTCAAATCCCATCATGCTGGCATTAATAGCAACTGCGAGCAATAACTTATGCTCATTGTTGCGTAAGCCATTCAAAGCTGTCATGGGTGATTAAGAGGCCATATCAT
>SXXA01000003.1 GCA_005791325.1 Actinomycetota bacterium
CTTGATGCTATCCGAAGTGTCAAAATTAGGCTCATCATTCCAATCAATTTCAGGCTTAAACCCCATTCAAGGGGTTCCAACTGTATCATTGGGAATGGCCCTAAATGGGGGGGCGCCACAGTATTACAAGGGTGAAATGGCTGAAATAATGATGTTTAATGGGGCATTAACACCAGATATGGCCTTTGCGGTTGAGGGCTATTTATCCAATCGTTGGGGGATTCCGTTGGATAGTGATTATGATGGCATGCCCAATACGTGGGATGCATTTCCGACCGATAATAGTCGGGTCTTTTCTCTGCCAGCCTATTCATCGCAGTTAAATGGCATGTCGAGCGGTGTTAAGTCGGGCTTATCTCTACTATTGGATGGTCGCACGGAGGGGTTATTCCAGGTTATATCAACGGTGGATCTTAAATGGTTAGATCGATCTGAACTGAAGCGACACATGGCATGGGTTGGGGTCAATCAACCCGTATTTTTAAATGTGAGTATTAATATTGGGGTTCAATTTAATGGTACCAATCAAGTGTTGGGAGTGAATGGGGTTGGAATGGCAGGTAGTACGTTGGCCATGACCGTGGTGGCGGTAGTCAACCCAAGCGATGGGATGGCGGGTAGCCCACTCTCGTTTGGTGATTTGAAAGGAACAACGGATGGTGCATGGGGGTTGGAGTTGGTAAATAGTCAGTGGGTGTTTACCCAACGGCATGCGACTGAAAGTTTATCCGTTACGAGCAGTATACCAATCAATACAGGGCGTTCGGGGGTGGTGATGATCCAATTTGATGGTCGCCGTGCTGGGGTGTACGTCAATGGTAAGTGGATGGGTGCTACTGAACTCAATAATCGGTTGCCGATGACTGGAACCCTTAGACTAGGCGGGGCAATGGCAAATGGGGCATTAAGTCAATTTTATAAAGGGTTGTTGGGCGATGTAATGGTGTTTTCTGGAAGTATCGCTACTGCGGATCGGTATATTCTTGATTCTTATTTGGAAACCAGATGGGGGGTATTGATGGATACGGATGGGGATGGTGAAGTGAATTCGGTTGATCCTTATCCGTTAGATGGGAAACGCAATTCACAAGATTTGGATGGGGATGGGGTTCCCAATCGGATTGATCAACTACCCAATGATGCAAATGGGGTCGTTATATTGGGTTCTATTTCGCCTACCCTCAATCAATTAAGTCATGCAGGTCGAGTTGCTTTAAAAGGATGGTGGGTGGCCTCTAACAATTCGGTATTAACCAATGCGGGTGGGCAAGTTACACAGTGGATTGATTGGTCAGGAAAGCAACACCACTTTTCAAGCTCGGGTTTGTCAGCCCCCACCTTGGAATTGGATGGTCGTGGGGTTCGATTTTCGGGAGCACAATGGCTTGAGCAACCGGCAGATTCGGACTGGTTGGTGGCCAATCAAACCCCATTTACGATGGTGGCGATTGTACGGCCCAATAGTAGTATTGGTTTGCAAACCATTTTATCCAAAGCCGTGAATGGGGTGGTGGGTGGCTATGGGATGTATAGCCAAAACGGTCGATTGCGGGGAATTCGCTCGGATGGGGTGAATGGGGATGTTATGGGTGGGATTCCACTGGTAAATTCGGTTCCGGTTGTGATGGTGGCTGAATTTACGGGTACCGAGTGGCGTGTGAAGCAAAATGGATGGGTTGATGGGATGGTTTCGGCCAATACGGGATGGGATCCCAATACGGAAGCCCCCTTGCAGATGGGGGCGTTGCGAGCAGCCGATGGATTAATGGGGAATTTCTTAAATGGGGTGGTATCGGAGGTGCTGGTATTAAAAGGGGATGTTTCGATGCAGGATCGGTGGCTTATTGACGAGTATTTAAGTGCCAAATGGGGGATTTCACTTGATACGGATGGGGATGGTGTGGGTAATGTTTCAGACGCTTATCCAACCTTAAATACCAAAGTTACGGATTGGCCATCGACATTAGCTGAGTTAGAAACAGATGTCAGAGTATGGTCATCAGCCTTGCCTGCGATGGTTCGACAAGATTCAATGAGTCGGGTGAGTGCCTTGCTTGATATATCGGGGAAATTAAATCATTTTGTTCAACAAGATGCGAGTTTACGACCCCTGACAGCAAGCTCGGATGGGCGCCCAATTATGCGGATGGCGAATGGGGCGAGTTTGCAAACCATGATGGGGGTATCACTCAATGAATTAACCATATTTGCGTTGGTAGAAACCCCTGTGTCGTTGCCGGAATTGGTAGAGAGGGTATTAATAGGGTCACCCCAAGCCGGTGGGTTAACATGGGCTTATAATGGTGCGATTCGTGGATTTAAATCGAAGTTGGCTGGGGGTGCTGATTTGGGGGCTTCATTGGGGATCCCCATTCAGTCAAGCGAGGTATTTGCGAAACAATTTTATGTGTTAGAGATGAATTGGTCGGATAGTAGCAATACGTTGTTATTTCGAGTAAATGGGATTGAGATTGGACGTGGGACGGCCAATGAATCGTTTACAAATGGGACCCTATTACAATTGGGTGGTGGGTTGGGTGGGGCCAATGGGTGGGATGGTGGCATCACGGAGGTGATGGTATTTGGGCGGGCATTATCAGAGGTGCAATCTCGAAAGGTGAGTAGTTATTTATCGGCCAAGTGGGGATTGGATATTGATACGGATGGGGATGGGGCCCCAGACGCGACCGATACATATCCATTGGATCCAACTAAGGTAATCGATCAGCCGAGCTGGATGCTGCCTGTTGTTGGAAATTTAAAAGTTTGGTTATCGTTGTCGGGGGATAATAATTCGGATGGGGATACGACTGATTCTGGGGATGTTAATTTGGTTTCTGTGGTTGGATCCAATAGCAAGGTAAGTAAATGGGTGGATTGGTCAGGTAATCGAAACCATGCGACACAAACGATTGCCGATCGTCAGCCGGTGCTGGATGTGGCCGGCGGTATTCGGTTTGACGGTTTAAATGATGCGTTAGATAGCCTTGCTCCAGCGAGTGGAGTGGCAATGACCGCCATTGTAATTGCCAAGACGGGGGGATCATTTACAGGGGGAACCAAGCCCTTGTTGGGTAGTGCGAGTAAAGGGGGGTTAAGTTGGGGGATTCGGTCTAATACAGAATTTGGGGTTGGTCGATCTGGGATATCTACCACAATGGGGGACACTAATTTTAGAACATCATCTAATATGGAATCGACATTGGGATTATTTACAATGACATGGTCTGATTTATCCAATTCAATCCAAATTCGACAAAATGCGATGTTGGTTGGGTCAAGTGTGGCGTCCAATTTAAGCTTTGATAATGGTAAATTTTTAAGAGTTGGTGGGGATAGTTCGGGTGCCAATTGGAATGGAAATATCTATGAAGTGTTACTATTTGATCGGGTATTATCTTTATCCGAAATAATAGCGTTGGAATATCAACTCAGCATGAAATGGGGGTTGGAGGTGGATTCGGATGGGGATGGGGTGATTGATAAAAACGATCAGTACCCCTTTGATGAGGACAAAGTGATTGATACGGCATCTGCGAATGCGTCACTAAAATTTGGTGATATTATGCCAAGTTTGGTGTTATGGATTAATCCGAATGATGCAAAACGATATGAAAAACCATCGAATGGACGGTTGCGATTGTATGATTTAACAGGCAAGAAAAATCATGCATTGGCTAGTATGGCCGTTAAATCGCCACAGGTAACTAATTTGCCTGCTGGGCGGTCGGCCATTAAATTTGATGGGTTAACCCAGGCCATGGAAATTCCATATTCAGACTTATTAAGCAACAATCAATATACGATTATTTTGGTGGGTCGATTAAATGGATCGACGGGCCAAAACCAAGTATTGTTGCAATCGGTTGGAAACGGCCATGGGATGAGTTTGGGCTTAAATGATACGGGCTCTCGATTAACGGTTTCTCGACTCAATGCCACTGTTGCCACCTTAAATGCGAATGCGGTGGGGGCGACGTCTGTTAGGCAAGGGGTGCCGGTTGTGATTGTAATGGACCAAGATGACAAGGTAACACGGTTATGGAGAAACGGATCGATGGAGACCATGATGATGGGGACGCATAGTCCCAACAAGAGCCAATCGTTACGTATTGGGTCTGGGAAAGACCAATTTGGACAAGATTCTAATTATGCTAACTTTGAATTATTAGAGTTAATGGTGTTTAATCGTCGGTTAACAGAGGTTGAGCAAAATCGAGTGAATCGATATATGATGATTAATCATGGAATTTTCATTTTTGATCCGGTTTCATTCCGGTCGTTATTTTTCTAATCAAACCTACCCTTGCGGGGATTCATAAGGGGCGACGCCCCTTATGGCGGGTGCGGGCACGC
>SXXA01000049.1 GCA_005791325.1 Actinomycetota bacterium
CAAACTGTCCTACACCCTGGGGACGGGGATGCCGTCATTGTTGCCCCATTGGCTGGGTGCCAAACCGGCGTTGTATGTAGCATGGATTCCAACCTGTATGGGGAATTGGATCCTTACACCTGTGGGGCTTATGCCGTTGCAGAAGCCATTCGAAATGTGGTCTCCGTGGGTGGCGAACCGTTGGCCATTACCGATTGTTTAAATTATGGTAGCCCAGAAAATCCAACCCACTTTTTTGATTTTGTTGAAGGGGTCAAAGGAATCGCCGACGCCGCCAATGGTCTGAGATGGAACCCATCGGAACCATTACCGGTTATTTCTGGAAATGTCAGCTTGTACAATGAATCCCACCAAGGCCAGAGTGTCATCCCGTCACCGGTAATTGTGGTCATCGGTCGCATCCATACCATCCAACAAGCCGTTGGTCTTCAAGTATTTGCACCCCATCTATCCCTCATTCGGGTGGGGGCCCCCTACCTTGAAATGGGAGGCACACAATGGGCTAGCTTGTCCAAAATCTCCCCTGCCACACCACCCCAAGTGCGATTCGAGGAAGAATCCGCCGCGAATCGTGCCGTTCATCAGCTCATACAAGCCGGCCAAATCGTAGCCTGCCATGATATATCAGGGGGTGGCGCCATCGGGGCCATCATCGAGATGCTCATTGGGTCACGGGGAAACCCCAGCGTTGGGGCTACCCTCACGATTCAGGGCGATCCCATTGCCGCCTTGTACTCCGAAAATGGTGGGTATATTGTGGCGGTATCCAACCCAGACTCCGTATTAAACACCCTTCACAACGCCCACGTCCCTGCCCTACTTTCAGGTCATACAACCACGGATCATACCTTAACCATCAATGGTTTAGCCGATCCCATTTCAATTCCTTTGTCGGATATTGTGGCCTCTTATCAACCTACATTAACGGCGGTGATTTCCTCATGATTTATACATTGATTCTATCTTTATTGGTCTACCCATCGGTTGCCGTCATGGCCGCCTCATTAACACCCACCCCATCCACTGCCCCCAAACCATCCCCTGCACCAATCAAACGTGTGATTCCAGAATCGGAAGTTCGTTATTTTAACGCATTGCAACTGGAACAACTCAAATTATTTGGACAAGCCAAAGTGATTTATTCCGATCAAGTCAAATCTTTTATTAAACAAGCCGAAGGCAGCCGTGCCAAAGATACCCTCATTCCACACTTACCCTTGGTTATTAGTGCCGCGTATCGCTTGTCCATCGTCAACGCTAGGGACAATTATTATCAGGTTCACCCCTTGGTTCATCAAATGGATTCGTTTCAAGATGTTCAACAACAATTGGATCAACTCATTCAATTATTGGGTGAAATGCGACGTCATTATTCCCATGTGATTCCCCGACAACAATATGAAAGCTTGTTTTTTGCACGGGCTTACAATCGATTGGCATGGGCCAATAAATTGCTGGTGGCCACCGCTTGGAAGCATTATATTGTATATCCACCATCTGATATTCTTTCAATGGTTGACATGGCCATATCCGATTTGGATCAACTGTTGCAATTTCAAGAGTTTCCCCCAAGCTTATCCGAATTTTCCGGCGACCCCCAATCGGTGTTAATCGATCGTTTTCAAGATCGATTTTCCCCCCTGTCAAAAGAAGGTGGCATGTATAAAACCTATTCCCTTTCCAACGGCGAAGATGATCCCGCCAAATTGAGTCGTTTACTTGCCAAACGAACCATCAACCAAGTGTATGCCACATTGGCCTTATACCGTTCAAGCAACACAAAGGTAATTTTGGAAGCTGCAAAACAACATTATACCCTCGACAAAATGTTATCTGAATCCAACCAGCCAACCTTTAAATTAATGGGTGATTTGGTGCAAACGATTGGGGTTCTATAATACCGTAAGGGGGTATATGAATGAATTTGCGTGATTGGAATACCCCCATCTATCCCCATCGAATGACCACCCCCACCTTGGCCCAACGATTGGCCAAATTGGGCATTGGCACATGGGCTGAATTGGGCACCTTGGTGCCGCGAACTTATCAAGACCGATCATCCCTACCCCCCATTATTCGATTGCCAGACGATGGACCAGCGGTCATTACGGGTCGGATTATGGTCGTGAATGACGACATGTCCAAACACCGGGTTCATTTGTTAAAAGTCACCGTTGCCGATCACACCGGACCCATTGATGTGGTATTTTTTAATCAAGCTTACCTCAAACCCATTCTAAAAATTGGCTTAGAAGTGGTCATTACTGGCAAATTAGAACGAAACCCCTATACACATATCAAACAACTATTGGCCACTGAATTGGATGTCATCCGTTCCGTAAAAGACCGCGAACAACTGTTGGGGTGTATTGTTCCCATCTATCCGCTAACAGCCGGTTTGTATCAATCCAAAATTCGATCCCTTATTCAATATGCACTGGATACCATGGTGCCACATGTTCCAGATTTTTTACCCCCCAGCATCCGGGAACGCTTAAACATCATGCCCCTCTCCATGGCCATTCACACCATTCATCGCCCCAACACCATGGAGGCCCCTGTTCACGCTAGAATGAGGTTGGTATTTGATGAATTCTTACGCTATCAATTATCCCTTTTAAAACGTCGTCATGAATTTAAACGATTGCCCACCCCATGTTTGTTGACCCCCCAATCTGACCTGCATGATCGGTATATCCAACAGCTACCCTACACCCTTACCAACGCCCAATGGCAATCCATTTACGATATTCAACGGGATGTGACATCCGGTATCGCCATGAATCGGTTGATTCAAGGTGATGTCGGAAGTGGTAAAACCGATGTGATTGTCATGGCCATATTAATGGCGATTTCAGCTGGGTATTCGGCCGTATTAATGGCCCCAACGGATGTATTGGCCAGTCAACATTACCACAAATTATCCCATGCATTATCGGCCATTGGGGTCGATACCGTTTTATTAAAAGGTTCACTCAAAACCAAGGCCAAACGGGATACATTAACCCGATTAAAAAGCCCACAACCCGTGGTTGCAATTGGCACCCATTCCCTCATTCAAGACCCTGTTGATATTCACCAAGTGGGGTTGGTGGTAATTGATGAACAACATCGATTTGGGGTACAACAACGCATTCGCTTAGCCCAAAAAGGAAATACCCCCCACTGTTTGTATACCACCGCCACGCCCATTCCTCGAACATTTATGCTCACCATTTATGGTGAATTGGAAAAAAGTATCATTTCAGAAATGCCACCGGGACGGATTCCCGCCACCACCATCCGCATGCGAATGTCCCAACTGGATGAGGTCATTAGCATCATGTCGGAGCGATTACAACAGGGCCAACAAGTGTATGTGGTTTACCCATTAATCGAAGCATCCAGCAAATTGGATTTGGCATCTGCCATTGAAGGCCATGCCGATATACAATCGAGGCTACCCCAGCATCAAGTGGGGTTGTTGCATGGCAAATTACCCGTCGCCGATAAAGACCGAATCATGTCCCAATTTAAGCAGGGGGAAATGGGGGTACTGGTCAGCACCACGGTAATTGAAGTGGGGGTAGACGTACCCAATGCCACCATGATGGTGATTATGAATGCGGAACGATTTGGGTTGTCCCAACTGCACCAATTACGGGGAAGAATTGGGCGGGGTGTCTTGCAATCCACTTGCATATTGGTGGCCGATCGCTTATCTGATATTTCGAAAAAACGCTTGGATGCCATGGTACATACTAACAATGGCTTTGAACTTGCCGAGTTGGACTTAAAACTAAGGGGACCGGGTGAGGTTTTGGGGGTTCGTCAATCGGGATTACCCCAATTTAGGGTAGCCGATTTGGTAAAAGATGAACCCTTATTGGTTTTGGCCAGAAAAGTAGGCATTAAAATGATAGAGACCGACCCCACATTACAACACCCTTCATTCGTGGCCTTACGAGAATGGGTTGATTCGGCAGATTATGTCAGTGAATCGGGGCACCTCAATTGAGAATTGTGGGTGGTGAGTTACGTGGATTCCCCATTCATTTCCCCGATGATCGTCGCATTCGTCCAACGCAAGACAAACTACGACAAGCGGTTTTTAACGTATTGGGCCCCTTACAAAACATCACCTTCCTTGACTTATTTTCAGGTACGGGGGCCGTGGGATTTGAAGCCTTTTCAAGGGGGGCCCATCGGGTTGTATTGGTAGATCAGGTGACAAAATGGATTCAAAAAAATCATGAGGGAATCCGGCAGCGATTGGTACAAGCCAGTCGGGATCAGGAATTTGCCAATGCGGTTCATATTATGACGGGTGATGCCCATCAAATTCTACCTGAAGTAGGTACCATGGATATTATCTATCTTGACCCACCATGGACCCACTTGCCATACTTTGACACCATGTTACGTATGATTCATGAGTATGGGATCCTTTCCCCCAATGGACGGGTGGTTATTGAACACCCCCCAACCATCACCATCAACCCTTGGGGGTTGGTGCCGTTTTTTGGTCGGGTGTATGGCAATACGGCCATTACCATGGTGAAACCATGACCCAAGTATTATACCCCGGTAGTTTTGACCCCATTACTTACGGTCATTTGGATGTGATTACCCGTGCCTGTCGTTTGTTTGACCATGTGCATATTGGGGTCATTCACAATCCGGCCAAAACCCCCATTTTTAGTTTAGAGGAACGGGTCGCCATGATTCGGGGGGAATTATCATCGAACCCGCACATTACCATTCATTCCTACACAGGATTATTGGTTAATCTAGCCAGTCAATTGGGGGTATCTGCCATCGTGAGGGGCTTGCGTGCCATTTCGGATTTTGAATTTGAATTTCAATTATCATTGACGAATCGGCAATTACAGCCCAATCTTGAAACCGTATTATTAATGACCGATTCCAATTACTCCTACATTAGTTCAACAGCCATTAAACAGATTGCAATGTACGGAGGGGATGTGTCATCGTTTGTACCGCCCCGTGTAGCCATAAAATTAAAGGAACGATTATGAGTGAATTATTAGGCTTGATTGATTCGATTGAAGCAGCCGTCTTAGAAGGTAAAAAGGTACCTTTTTCAGAGAAAGTGGTATTGTATGAACGGCGATTGTTAACCTTATTGGATAAGTTAAGAATTGTGGTTAAAAACGATCCCTTATTAATTCGACGAAGTATTGAAACCACGCCCGTTCAACACACGCCCTCTCCAACACCCGACACCCCCATTCATCCAGAGGTATTACGCCAAGCCGACGAAGAAAGTAGCCGGTTAAAACGTGCCACGGATGAATATGCTGATAATGTATTGGCCCACTTACAAATGGTGGTCACACGGGTTCAAAAAAACCTGATTAAATTGGAACAAAGTATTGAATCGGGTCGAGATCACTTATTAACCCAACGAAACGAGTTACCCCATTCGTGAGACCCGACCAGCGGGCCAACCATGCCCCTCGTACACTTGTTATTCACCCACACTACACCACCCATGCGTTGGGATCCGTGTTGGTTGAACTGGGTCATACCAAGGTTATTGTAACCGTAACCATGGAAGATCGGGTTCCACCATTTTGTAGGGGAACAAATGCTGGCTGGATGACCGCCGAATATGCGATGTTACCCGGTGCCACCCATCAGCGAAACCCTCGCGATAGCAGCAAAGGTCGCCCATCCGGCCGTTCCAGTGAAATTCAGCGCTTAATTGGGCGTGCGTTACGGCCCACACTGGATTTGTCGGTATTGGGTGAGCGAACGGTGATGATTGATTGTGATGTTATTCAAGCGGATGGGGGCACCAGAACAGCCTCCATCACGGGGGCCATGGCGGCATTGCACTTGGCCTTTGGTAAATGGGAATTGGCCGGTTCCAATCGCCGATCACCCATTCGGGATTGGGTGGCGGCCATTAGTGTGGGTATTGTTGATGGGGAATGTCGGTGTGATTTGTGTTATGACGAAGATGCCAAAGCAAGTGTGGACATGAACGTGGTCATGAATGAAGCAGGTCATTTAATTGAATTACAAGGAACCGCTGAATCGTCTCCATTTAGTGAAACCGAATTGGGGCATATGATTGGCATGGCACGGGCATCCATTTTACCGATGATCCACCGCATCAAACAACTTCCCTTGTGATTAACCGGTCATTTCGATGGTGGTTCGTGGGGGTATTAATGGGCGTGGGGGCTACCATTGGGGTGGGATTTTCAAATGGAAGCGGCCTTGCACAACTGCAAAAAGTGCATTACACCATCCGTAATTTTTATATTGATCCGGTGGATGAAGACAAGTTAGAAACAGGTGCCATTACCGGATATTTGGCCTCACTTAATGACCCCTACACCCGTTATGTGGATGCGCCCACGTTTGCTGCAATGCAAAATCGGGTGTTGGGTGAATCGACGGGAGTGGGGCTTTACGTCATGCTGGTAAATGGGGCGGTACTGGTTGCAAGGGTCATTCCCCATTCATCCGCAGCCAAAGCCGGTATGATGGTTGGAGACCAGATCATGGGAATTAATCGAACAACGGTCAAGGGGTTGTCCGTGGGGCAGGTCCACACCCTGTTAAAGGGTTCAGCTGGTTCGGTGGTAACAATTGAATATGCCCGAAAGGGACGATTATCCACCCTTCAATTGGATCGAATGCCCATGACACAAATGGCCACGATTGGGGTAACCCGGGTTGGTACCATTGGGGTAATGAGCATTCCCACATTCGAAAGCAGTGGGGTTCCAGATGAATTCAAAAAAAAATTACAAGCATTATTGGATACCCCCATTACCGGATTGGTAATTGATGTACGATTTAATGGGGGTGGGTTATTGTCTGGGGCTATTAAGGTAGCGAGTTTATTGTTACCGGATACGTGTGTGGTCAAAATCACCGATCGATATGGGGTCACCAAAGAAGAATGGACCGTTCAAAAACCCCTCACAACCCAATTACCATTGGTCGTATTGGTGAATTCACAAACCGCATCAGCGGCTGAAGTATTCGCTGCAGCCATTCAAGATCACCAACGGGGTACCATTATGGGACAACACACGTATGGTAAAACGGCTATACAAAAGGTGTTACCATTGGGTGATGGCTCAGGTTTGATTTATACCAATGCCCGATACCGATCCCCCAAAGGACGCGACATTTCCAAACAAGGCATTAAGGTTGATCGTATGATTCCGATCCCAACCAAAGACTTGGGTAAAGATACAGGCCTACAAATGGCCATATCATGGCTTGGCGGTTAGTAGTTTGTAGCTTATGATAGCTTCATTCCATACAATAAAGGTGACACATGCCAGATAATCAAGAAAATCAGAAGGGGGTATTTTGGGCCAAATGGGGTCGATGGGTGGTGGGAATTCCCGTGGGTATAGTGGTGAGTATTGGGGTATTAGGAGCGGGGGTCATCATCGAAACCAAATGGTTGCCGAATCAGGATCCAGTACCGCCTGTAGCCCTTCAAAAACCGGTGGTTCCACCCATCGCAGACCAACCCAAGCGCATGCGCACCCCCAGCCCATTAAAGGGCATTTACATGACGAGTTGGGTGGCCTCACAACATGGATGGCGTGCCCAGTTGGCTGACTTTATTGATCGGTCAGAACTCAATGCGATTGTAATTGATGTCAAAGATTATTCGGGAGCCATATCATTTAAAACTGGTGACCCGCAATTGGCTCCCTACGAAGAAAATCGGGTTCCGGACATCCGTGAATTCATTCAATCCCTTCATGACAAAGGCATTTATGTCATTGCCCGCATCACGGTATTTCAGGACCCGTTATATGCCAAGGCCCATCCCCAAGTAGGCGTTCAAACCCGTGCGGGCGGCTTGTGGAAAGATCGACACGGTTTGCATTATATCGACCCAGGGGCCAAGGGATTTTGGGAACATATTATTCGCATTTCGCATGCCTGTATTGCAGTTGGGTTTGATGAGTTAAATTTTGATTATGTTCGTTACCCAACCGATGGCAATATGGCTGACATGCGATTTCCGGTCACGGGGACTCGGTTGTCGGTGCCCAGTCAGCAAACGATTACCTTAAATGGGCGGGTGAGTGCCAATGGGGTGGTGGTACCGTATGTGCATCGTCCCACCCAAAAAGAACGGGTTGTATCGTCCTTTTTCAAATATTTACGAGACCAATTGGCACCCACGGGTATTGTGATGTCGGCTGATTTGTTTGGCATGACCTTAACGGCATTGGATGATGTATCCATTGGTCAACATTTGGCAACAGCAAGCCCTTATTTTGACTATATTTGTCCGATGGTATACCCCTCACATTATCCACCGGGATTTAATGGTTATGGGAATCCAGCCTTGTACCCTTATGAATTAATTCGGTATGTGATGGGAAAGGGACGGGATCGTATGGTTCGATTTGGATATGAACCAACCAAGTTACGCCCATGGTTACAAGACTTTAATTTGGGAGCACCGTACACCGCAGATCGTGTTCGGGCCCAGATACGGGGCACAACAGAGGTTGGCTTAGCTAGTTGGTTAATGTGGGATCCACGGAATCGCTATACACGGGCTGCTTATCGGATGGCTTCCCCCAATGAATGAGTGGATCATTCGAATTTGGGCCTATCGTTATGCGATGGTCATGGGGGGATTGGGGATACTGGTAATCACCGCTTTGGGGGGTGCATTGGTGCCGGTGGTGGTGGGGTATTTATTGGCGTATGGGGTTAGCCCATTGGTGGGGCTGTTAACAAAACGGGGAATATCACGTGGGGTGGCGGTATGGGTGGTATTTGGGGGTGTGATGACGATGATTGGGTTATTAATTGGGATTGGGGTCCCTTTGTTGTTGGGTCAGATTCAGTCGGTATTGCGGGTATTACCGAATTGGATACATGAGCATTATCATGTGATTCGAGATACGTGTCGTGAATTGGGTATTCCAATGGCGACCACTGAGACGGGATTTGTGAGGGATTTATACCGCACCCTAACCCGATCCTTAAATCAATCATTAGATCAAGCGGTAGGTTCAATTGGACATGTGGGTGGGTCGGTATTACAAACCACAGTGTGGGTCATCAATTTTGCGTTATTCCCGATTTTCTTTTTTCATTTTTTACATCGATTGCCTCGTTTATATGAGTTATTATTTGCGTGGACTCCGTCCCATTTTCACACTCGCTTAACGGATGGATTAAGTGAATTAAACACCATTATTGGTGGATATATCCGAGGTCAATTATTGGTATGTACCATTTTGGGGGGATTATATGCCATGGGGTTATGGGTGATGGGAGTACCTGGTGGGGTTGCAATTGGGATTATGACAGGGTATTTGAATATAGTACCCTATTTTGGCTTTTCGTTGGGTGTAATCGTATCATGTGCAACCGCCTTTATTGCGGGGTTTGGTTTACTTGAAGTGGGTATGGTGCTGGGGATATTGGTGGCGTGTCAGTTAATTGAAAGTTTTATATTGACCCCCAAATTAGTAGGGCATTCCATGGGGTTA
>SXXA01000050.1 GCA_005791325.1 Actinomycetota bacterium
CCCCCCCCACCATGGCCCCTCCCCTTCCCTCTGAGGCCACACCCATTCCAGCTGGCAAACCATCCCAGACCCCATCCAAACCCATCCCTGATTCCATTAAAGATACCCCATCTTCCACCCCACAACCACCTCATGCTTCATCAAGCAATGGGTCCGAGAATGGGGTTTCAGAGCCGGCAAAAGTGGTTCAAAACGGCTTACCCGTTTACCCAAAATCAGCTTTAAACGAAGGATTAAGTGGGGCCATAACGGTTGAGGTGTCCCTATCATCGGCAGGTTCGGTAACAGGGGTTCGTGTCATTCAATCCAGTGGGCACTCGTCATTAGACAATGCATTTATTAGTACCATTCGATCTCGATATCATTTTTCGCCAAAACGGGTGCTAGGTATTCCGGTACCGAGCACATTACAATTGGAGCACACCTTTGAATTGGAATAAAGCCGGTATCTTGGTTGCGCTCGTCATGATGTCTAAAATAGGGTGTCCATGTGACGTCTTGGCTTCCTCTGTGGACACACTATCCAATGACAGGATTAAAATAGTGATCAATGCAGATGTATTGGACAAGGGTCATTTTAGTATTGAAACCACAAACGGTGAACCCAACTATACAGCAGATGACCAACAACCGCTCATTTACGGTCGCCCCATTCCTTGGACATCTTTTACCACCCTATCCATAGATGGGGTGCCCTATTTATTTGGCGGAGAAAGCCGACGATTGGCAAAGCGGAGCGGACAACCCTTGGCAGTTGGGACAACCTCTCAACAAAAAAAAGGCCATAAATTAATAACCAAATCACAATTTAATCAGGTTCAAGCCATTCAATCGTTGTCTATTGTTGAAAATCCTTCAACCAAAGTCCATGATTCCGTTTTAATTGAATATGACCTCATCAACCAAGATAGCATCTCACATACCGTTGGGCTTCGGATTGTATTGGATACCATGCTTGGTTCAAATGACGGAGCCCCATTGCGGTTTGGAAATCAAGCCATTGTGAGTGAAACTGAAATTGACCAACCCACATTCCCCTTTTGGCAAGCCTTTGATTCATTGGTCAATCCATCGATTGTGGCACAAGGAACATTGGACATGCCTGAGCTGGGTGTCCATCCCCCGAATCGACTCATTTTGGCAAATTGGGGTGGGTTGGCTGCTAACCCGTGGGACTTTACGGTACGCCCTGGTCGTGGATTCGTACGAGATGGGGAAGATGAGCCAGATACCGCTTTGGCGCTTTATTGGAATCCGATTGTATTAGCCCCAGGTGAATCCAGGCAAATTCGAACGATATATGGGATGGGAAGTGTAACAAGGGCCTTAGGAGATTTGGTATTGGGCTTATCAGCCCCTTTAGACGTGTCATCTCGTAGTAAAAAATTAATTCCAATTGTTGGGTATATTACCAATAATGGGGCTTTTGATTCATATAATACCAGTGCGACACTAGCCATACCAAATGGGTTTGAAGTCGTTGAAGGGTCCCTCCGATCACCTTTGTTTAAACTAAAAGTAGGCGAAACCAAACAACTCATTTGGAAAATCAGGGCCAATAAACCCCTACCTGGCACCCAACTATTATCGTTTAATGTATCCTCCGACACACTTCAGCCCAATCGATTGGATCGGGCCATTAAAGTGTATGGACTACTCACGCCGAATGTATTTATATCGGTTCCCGATGTAATGATTCAACACCGCCAGATGGCTACAACGGTATCCGTTGTTATTGTTAATACCAATACCAGCCCCATTCAGGATATTACCGTAGAGATTGAGCCCATCAAACTACTATTACCTTGGTTTGAACTACAAAAAAAGCGGATTCCCTATTTAGGACCCGGGCAACATAGTAAATTGGATTTTATGATAACCCCTTCCTCTTATGATTCTTATACAGGTCAATTTTCGATTATCGTGCATTCATCCGATTCAGACCCTTTAATATACCAACGTAGCATTGATATGATTCATCCATCCGCTTCCATTCAAACAGAGATTAGTCATCCTACGTTACGGGTTAATCAATATGGGTTTATTAAATTGAGTGCAATTCATACCCATCTTGTTAATGCCTCTTTGCGAATTGAAGGAGATTCAATCAAACCCATTCGCATGTCCCATGACTCATGGGTTACATCTAAAGATTGGCAAGTAGAGGGGAGCTCCATTCTATTTAACAAAATAACCGTACCCAAATCAACCGTTACCCCAATTGTATGGTGGCATTTTAAAGCCATTAAACCTGGTTCTGTGAATGTAATTACTGAAACAGAGTTTGGAACAAGTCGAGAAACGATTATTATTGAACCCTAGGAGATACCATCATGTTTAAATTCATTTTACTAATACTGCTATTCATCCCAACTTACGCAACAGCCCAACTAATTCCAGATGTCCCACTCAGAGATCCTTATTACAATGTTATATCTGATGCCGTAAAAAAAGGGTACTTTCAACTCAATACCGCCAACCAATTTAACCCGTCTGAACCTGTTTCACGTCGTGATTTAGCATTTATATTAGACAGACTATTATCCAGTGAATCCGAAACTGAATTGTCAAAAGTTCAAGTGCAAGAGTTGGTAAATTTAGCAAAAACTTTTAAATTATATACCATCAATACTGAAAAGCGATCGATTGATTTGGAGTCCAGTGCCGGTCGGCTAGTTCAAGAACAAACCGTGTTGCATACTGATATTAGTAAATTAAGTGATCGGGTGATCGACTTATCCGATCGGGTTGCTTTTTTAAGTAGTGAAAACGCACGAATTCAAGCTGAATTTAACCAAACCACCAATTGGCTTTGGTTGGGACTATTGGCGTCAGCCATTCTTGGCGTGGTATTTTGATTTCCCAGCACCTTACCCAGCGCTTTCAAGCACTTCAAGTAAATCCCTTTCATGCCATTTTACTAACCGCCCCCATCCATTCATCATTGGATCAGGTGGCCCTACATTTGGCGGGTATCCTTCACTGTACAGGCCCCGTATCACCCTGTGGACAATGTTCCGCGTGTATGGGAATGGCCGCCCAAACGTGGTTAGACCACTGTAATGTATCTCCACCCTATAAAGTCGATCGGGTGCGGGAGGTATTACACGATTCTCGATACGGCCCCCATCAATCCAAGTTCCTAACCATTCTATTACATGAATTTCATTTGGCCACAGAAACCGTTGCGAATACGCTTCTAAAACCAATTGAAACACCCCCCAATGGGGTTGTTTTTATTATAACAGCCCCCTCATTAAAACACGTCTTACCGACCATTCGTTCCCGTTGTTTGGCCATTGAATGCCCGCCATCACCCATTATAGACACAAATCCCCCCCCAACTGAGTGGCAATCGGCAGGGTGGGTAACCAAGATGGCCAGCCAAATGGGCCCCCTACCCAGTATCCCCCATATCCGCGATATTTGTAAGCAATCTCTGGGAGACCGTATGGAATTGGCCCAAACCTTGTTTCAACAAAAAATTGACATGGGCTTAATGATAGATAAATGGATGGTGGAAGTAATTGAAAGTATTGAGAGATTCCCAGATTCACTCAATCAATGGGAGCCCGTCTTAACCCAACTATTTCAATTTAGGGATAGGGTACGCTATAATCTGAATACTAGGCTTTGTATCAATAGTCTTTTATTATCTTTGGCTCCCAATTGGTGTAAGTGAGGTTATATGGTTGCTTGTCTATTTTGTAAAATGGTAGCTGGTGAACTACCAGTAACCCCTATTTATGAGGACGATTTGTCATTATCATTTTTTGACATTTCTCCACAGGCTCCCTTTCATGCACTGATCATACCCAAAATTCATTACGAATCAGTCGTATCGATGGCTGATAACCCAAGTTTATCTGGTCATTTGGTGTCTGTATGTACTAAAATTGCTAAGCAGCATCATCTTACTGATTCAGGATTCAGGATAATAACCAATATTGGTCAAGATGGTGGTCAGTCTGTTTATCATGTTCATTTTCACTTGCTAGGTGGTCGCTCAATGAGTTGGCCACCTGGATAAATTAAAGGAGTTATTATGGTTATGCAAGAAAAACGTCCTGGGGAATCAATCGATGCGGTTTTAAAAAAATTTAAGCGAAAAATGAAAACAGAAGGCATTTTACAAGAACTAAAAAAACGAGAGTTTTATGAAAAACCGTCTGATGAGAAAAAACGTCGTGCTAAAGCTGCTAAACGTCGAACGGTTCAACAGCAACGAAACGAAGACAATTAAGGTATCTGATGGTTGGGTGGTTCTTGTTCACCCGCTACGATCGGCAACTATTTCGTGATTTAGTTAACCCCACGCTACTTGGGCTGGGTGCATTTTCGGTTGTTAGTGCCATTGATATTTTATTTTACTTGGTCGATTTATCCGTATTATCGGGGATTCGACTGTCAGTTGTTTTACAACTTATTTTGTTTAAATTACCCGCAGTATTGATGGTTTTTTCGCCTATTTGCGGCTTAATTGGGTGCATGGTGTGTTTAATACGAATGAATCAAGATAGCGAATGGTTGGTACTCCAAACATCTGGGGTGTCCCCATTTGCTATCATGCGTCCTTTTTTAATTTGGGGGATGGGTCTCTGGTTGATTGGGTATTCTCTAAACGAGTCCATTATTCCGTTATTAAATTACCAATCAAACCAATTAATTCAGCGTGAAATTGAGCGAAAACCACCCCCTCAAATTGCTGAAAAAGTGGTATTTAAAGGAACTGAAAACCGCTTTTTTTATATTCAGTCTATTCGTCGTGATACGGGTATTATGTCAGGGATTACCGTGATTGATACCACCCAGTCCAATCGAATTGTGACCGCTAAAATAGGGAAGTGGGGGCACAACCAATGGCAATTATTTAAAGGAAATATGTATCACTTTGGTGAACAGGGTGAGTTATTAGACACCTTACATTTTAATGAATTATCGATTCGAATTAGTCAAAGTTTGGGCACTTTTTTTAATGATAGCAAAGCCCCCTCTGAAATGGATTCAAATGAATTAAAACAACAAATCAGCCGATTATCCAAAGAGGGCCGAGCCACCCATGAGCTAAAAGTCGAGCAATGGTTAAAATACAGCATGCCAGCCGGCAGTGTGGTATTGGTACTGGTTGGGGTGGCCAGTTGTTTTATGTTTTTAGGAAACCCAAAAGAATGGCGAGATCTGATTAAAGCCATTTCAACGGCTGCCATTACCGTATTGGGGTATTACGTTGGATTGGCCATTTGTCGATCATTGGGGAAAAGTGGAAGCCTGGCTCCTTGGGTTGCGGCTTGGATGAGCAACATGGTTGTTATGACACTGGCAATTATGGCCTTATTTTTAAAGCGGCAAAAATAGATGTCATTATCAAACTTACAGCATTCTGATTATCATAAAGGATGTCAAGCATTATTGGTTCCCGACATTCCACTAGCCATTGCATCATTTAAATCATTATCCAAACAACTCCCTAGCGCCATCCCAAAGGTGGTAACATTATTACTTAAATTAAATATTCAATGCCCATCAATTGAACTCCAATTGGGGATTGTGGATTTACTCATCATGGGGGAATATTGGGTCGATGCCATACTAGAATTAGACGAATTATTGGAAGAGCATCCCTTGGAAAGCAAGGGATATGAACGATTGGGAAAAATATGGAATCGTCATCCCCACTTTAGCCAAATTGAAGCCATTTTAGAACGAGGATTGGCCACGCCCAATTTTGACCCATCCATTACAGATTTATTATCCCGCATCTATATGCGCCGATTGGATTACGAAGCATCCATCCACTTATACCAAACACTCCTTCAGAATCAGCCAAATACCACCCATTATCGTGTTACCATTGCCAATTTATTAATGAAATCAGAACGGTACGAGGACGCATTGGCAGAATGGATTGCCCTTTCAGAACAAGCCCCCTTGCAAACACCCATGATTCTGACCCAATTAAACGAATTGGCCCAACATTTACCCAATCATATTCAGTTACTGGTGACACTCATTCGATTGAATTGCCAATTATGCCAACCCGATGCAGCCTGCCAACGCGCCAATGAATTATTAAATTGGCATCCCAAAGAAGCCCCGGTATTAAACGATATTTTAGATGAAAGCCTTTCCATTCTTCCCCACTCCGTAGACATCGAATTGGTAAAATCTCGTACATTGGTACATTGTCAACGCTATTCCGAATCAATGGCTATATTATTCAAACTATTGGATATGCCTGATTGTCCCCACATCCCCACCATTCAAGCGATTGCAGAAGAAATAATTGCATTATTTCCAGCACAGGTTCTGGCTCATGAATTATTGTGTGAAATTGCCATGAGACAAGGGTCATTTAGAACCGCATTATTTCATATTGCCCAACTAGCCAATTACGATCAGCCCAATTGTGATTATTTATTTAAAACCATTGAAACCATCCAAATACAATCCCCAAGTGATGCAACCCAAGCCGAATTAATGAAAGCCAAATTATTACTGAATACCCGTCAATATTCACTGGCTATTGAATCAACGTATTTAATTCAAGATATGCCGGCTAAGTTAGACGCCATGTTGATACGAGCGTCTGCACTAGAATACTTAGGCCATTGCTATGAAGCCGATGATGAATTGATACAAGGTATCCAACAGCACCCCCATGAACCAATATTGCACCATCATTTAATGGCATTTAAAAGACGATGGGTCGAGCATCAAATTAATAATGCGTCATTAGAGCCAATCTGCCATCAACTGGGGCTGTTATATCTTGCCAAACAAGAATATCAAATGGCATTGGATACATTTAACCAACTAGAACAAGGCCCAACTGCCTTAAAAGCATTGTGTCAATGCCTGCTCGGACGAACCCTTCAAGGAATCGAACTAGCGAAACAAGTGACACCTGTCACACCTCTAACGGAGTGCCTATTACAAATGGGTGCCCTACAATTGGGGCGATCCGATGCTCAACTGGACGACACCCCCTTGATACTGTGGGGATGTATGGGGCAACATCCCCCGTTGCAAATGGGGGTAGTTTTATGCGAATGCAGCTCACCGCCCTCTTTTGCACATCCCCATCATCACCAAGGGGTTCATTATATGATGAATGGGCATTTTAAAGCCGCTGAAGATTCGTTTAAATTGGCACTACAAATGGACCCAACATTGGGTGTTTCACACTTAAATTTATGCGCTTTGTATCTTTTACAACATCAATTGGACGATGCGTGGAACACCCTTATTCGGTCTAAACCCCTTCAAGATCATGGTATGACCCCCCTTTATCGGGGACTTATATTGTTTCATCAAGGTCAATGGCAAGCCGCAAAAACAGAGCTTGAAGTCGCCAATCGAATTATGCCAAAACACTATTTAATCGCCCTTAATTTGGGAGACGTCTATTGGAAATTAGGTGAAATAGAATCGGCGAATCAGGTATGGTCATCCATTCATTCGATTGCTACATTCCCGTGGATTCAAGCGAGGCAACAATATTTAATTCCATTATCTGATTATTTGACCCCATACGAGCTACCCCATCCAATCATGCTCACCCACGACACCGCTCATTTGTCGCCCCCCTAAGATGTTACGTACACTCATGGTGATAGTAGGGGGCCTATGGCTGATGCTGAGTAGCGTTGTGGTGGCCAATGAATGGGTGATTCAATCCCCAATGGTTACCACAGTGAGTGGAAACGCCTTATTATTTACCGATTCCGTTATCATCACATGGGATGATTACGAAATACGTGCCAGAGAATTAATCATCGATTTAAATCAGCAGCGTGGAGAAGCCCATCAAGATTTGGCCATTCGACTCCCCTCTGGAACCATTACCCCGAGTCGGATTCTATTTGAATTAGAGAAACGTGAAGCTC
>SXXA01000051.1 GCA_005791325.1 Actinomycetota bacterium
GAAATTGACGTTGAAGAAGAATGTCTCAAGATTTTAGCCTTGCATCAGCCCGTTGCATCGGAGTTGCGTTATATTGTTTCCATATTAAAAATTAATGCTACCTTGGAACGAATAGGCGATTTGGCGGTGAGTGTGGCCAAGAAATCACAACTTATTATGAATGGGACCACTGAGTTGCCAGCCTTGGGCATTGAGTTTACCAAGATGATGGCGGGGGTTCGAACCATGCTTAAAACCAGTTTGGATGCACTCATTAAAGTCGATATGGTCATGGCGAGGGATGTATGCCGAATGGATGATGAGATTGACGAGCAAAAACAAGTGGCCAATCGACGTTTGATTGACGTATTAAAAGAAACCACGGATGGGGTTGAGGTGCTGCTCAATATGATGTCGGTGATTCGTCATGTGGAACGAATTGCGGATCATGCGGCCCATATTGCCCAAGCGGTAATTTATCTGGGGGAAGGTGCGATTATCCGACACCAGCGTATCTAAGGAGCGATCGGATCAGGCTGCTGGCTTTGCACTTGAGTATTCCTTAAAAAACACGGCTTGATCCGATGCGGTAATCATGATCTTATTATGAAATGAATGACGATCGGTCGCTATTGCGACGGCAATCACCAGTAGACCATGTTCGAATTAAACTACCCCTTGTTGCATCCGTGTTGGACAACATTGTTAATAAGGGGGGGCAACCCGTTTTAGTGGGTGGCTTGGTACGGGATTATTTGTTGGGTCAACCCGGCACTAATATAGATATCGAGGTCTTTCATATATCCAGTTCGGATGAGTTAAAGCTATTGTTGAGTCCCTTGGGCTCGATATCTGAGGTGGGCGCGTCATTTGGGGTATGGCAATATTCTGGGCCAGAGGGATCGGTTGATTTTTCAATGCCAAGGTTGGAACAGCATACGGGGCCATCTCATACGGATGTGTCCATTCAGTTGGATGCTTCATTGACGTTTGAGGCGGCTGCCAGTCGCCGTGATTTTAGTGTGAATGCAATGGGGATTGATTGGGGATCTCATCAGTTGTTGGATCCATTTAATGGGCAAGACGATTTAAGCGGTCGGATTCTGAGGCATATATCACCTGAATTTTCGTCCGATCCCCTCCGATTGTTGCGTGCGTTTCAATTTTCATCCCGTTTTGGATTAACGCCCCACCAAGATACGGTCCAATTGTGTCGAACGATGTCGTTAAGTAACCTGTCCAAGGATCGCTTATTTGAAGAGCTAAAAAAATGGTTGTTAGGGAGCCCCCACCCCAGTGTGGGTTTGCCCTTGTTATATGAGTTGGGGGTGATTCAACAATGGCCGGAAATGATGCGTTATTATGAATCTGACTATTGGGAAAAGGCGGGGTATGCCATTGATACCATGAGACATACACCGGCCGTGTCGTACCCATTGATGTTGGCTAGCTGGTTGGTGCATGCCATATCGATTGATCCGGACGGAAGTGAGATTATTCATCCCTTTTTTAGTCGCTTAACGGATTCGTCGCAATTAGTGGACCCCTTGGTTTCGAGCATGGTGGCCACTCACACATTAATCCAATTATCCATGAATCCGGGTTTAACGGAATCGGACGTAATTCTTACTGCTAAAACAGCAAAGTTGCGATCGATTATTGCCATGATTCGGGGTGCTTATCCTGATTCCTCCCGATTGGTGCGTTATTTATTAAGCACGGCCACTCGGTTAAAAATAATGGATGGCCCCCTTCCACCTATGATTAAAGGACGGGATTTGTTATCATTGGGAATTCCCCCTGGTGACCATGTTCACGAGATTTTAAGCTTGGTATATGATGCCCAGTTAAAAGGTGCGTTTAAAACCAAGGTGGCCGCCCTTGAATTTATTAAGGAATGGTGGGCCAACGATTCTGATGTAGATGGATAAAGAAGCATGATACAATCCACCCCATGACCAATAAGCGACCCGCAGTTTTTTTAGATCGAGATGGAACCCTCATTGTGGAGCATCGGGATTTAGGGAACCCCCATTTGGTTCAATTGGAACAAGATGTGGTGCCAGCCTTACAATTGTTGCAAGACGCGGGATTTGAGCTAATTGTGGTGACCAATCAGTCGGGTATTGGACGGGGGCATTATCGCTTTTTAGATTACCTGATGGTTCAAAAACGACTCATGGATTTACTGGCACATTATCATATTACCATTACCACTACGTATTATTGCCCCCATCATCCCACCCATGCAAAGGGGCACTTTCGGCAGACGTGTCATTGTCGAAAGCCTTCACCAGGCATGATTGAGCAGGGGATTCGAGAGTTTGATATCAATCGGCAACGATCGTGGATGGTGGGGGATCGATTAACGGATATGGGGGCAGCCCAATCAGCTGGCATCCCCAGTATCTTGCTGTTAACGGGTAATGGGGTTCATGATGCACCCCATTGGCCCTTGGTGGCCCCTACCCTGTTGGTGGCGGTGAACCAGTGGATTTTGCCATCCTTACATGATTAAACCAAGCTTGCGTCCCATCTTGATGGTATCCAATGGCCCAGGGGAGGATTGGATTGGCGTGCAATTGGCCAAAGCATTACAGACAGCGGGGCTTCAGGTCATTCCGATTCCGATGGTGGGTCCAGGGGAGTATTACCAACAAGCGGGATGGGAGCCACTACACGCAAAGCCCTTGTTATCGAGTGGGGGGTTTTATCGATCTTGGGGCGCTGTGTGGTCGGATATTAAACAAGGGGTCTGCCAACATCTTTGGGAACAACGCCAATTGGTTCGCCAACAAACCCCGAAAACCATGGCTACGATTGCGGTGGGGGATGTGGCGTGTTTGGGCATGGCCACGTTCAAACGGACCTCATTTTTTTTGCCTACGGCTAAAAGTGACCGAATTTCACCCCATAGTATCATCGAATGTTTTCTCATTAAGCGATGGGCACATCGGGTCTTTCCAAGGGATGACGAAACCGCCCAGTCATTAATCAAACGGAAGATTAAGGCTCAGTTCATTGGCAATATCATGATGGATGGGTTGGTTGAACATCGCACCTTATTATCATTTCCCTTGGGAAAACGGGTGGTTATTTTGCCCGGTTCACGGGGTGAAGCCATTCCCAATTTAACACATGTTTTAAATGTGTTGTCGATGACTCACCAATTGGGGATTGTGATTGAGGTTCCCCCCCATTTTAATAGGCAGGAATTGTATACCTGTTTAGAGGCCCAGCAGTTGATCCGAAGTGGGGATGGTTGGGTGTGTCACCAACGACAATGGCACGTTGCAATTAGTATTGATTTCCCCAGTGCCACCAAAGGAGCCGATGTGGTCGTTGGATTGGCAGGTACGGCCAATGAGCAAGCTGCTTTTCTAAATCGGCGTGTCATATCCATTCAAGGAACGGGTCCCCAAACCACCCATCAGCGGATGTCTGAACAAGCCCGTTTGATGCCCCAAATTCGGTATTTAGGCTCGCCATCTCCAGAGGAGATGAAACGGGCGATGCTAGATGCCTTCTCGTTACCGGTTTTAGCCCTTCCCCCTGTGCAACAGGTGGCCCATCACATGGCCCAACTAATACAAGATGATATACAATGCGCGTTTTAACCATTCTTAAATTGAATCGTTTGGGACGTCGCTTGACCCTACTATTATCGATACTAATGCCCATTTTAGGCATTTGGTGGGTTGCTAGAGTGGTGCCGTTGGAAAAAATACGGCTGATTGCCGAACGAGAGATTAGCAAAATGACCCAATGCCCGATTCAAATTGGGTCGATTGGAGGAGACGGTATAACCCATTTGGCCATTTTTGATACCCGATTGGGGGATCCGCGTTCATTTGGGACGGGGGTCATGGCGACGGTGCCATCATTGGTTATTCGGTATTCTTTATTTAAGATGGCGCTCAAACAGGATGTTGGGGCGGGTGCCTATCGAATTGACATTCAAAATCCAATGGTTACCGTTCATCGCAATCAGGCCGATTTATGGAACGTGTTAAGCATTGTGATGCCCAAAGGATCTTCGGGGCAGCTACCTACTTTTCGTGGACGGGTGTATGTCACCAATATGACCATTCAATATCGAGATGACCATGGATGGGGACCCCGCCTGACCCAATTCGATACCCGATTGACACGCTTTAATGGCATGTTGGATTTTAGCAACCCCCGATCGGTTCGGGTGGTTGGAACCGGCCGACTGCAACAAGGAACGGTGGCCGTTAATGGGTCGTTTGATCTTAAAACGGGGGCCA
>SXXA01000052.1 GCA_005791325.1 Actinomycetota bacterium
ATCGGAACCGGAACCCCCCACGCCAAATCTGCCCCCAATCTCACCCGTCCCATCCCTCGTTCTGTCACCAAGCCCCGCACCGTCGCCATACTCCCCTCATCCCGACACTCAATCAACGATGCACGCCCCAAACACCACCTGACCAGCCACCGACTCCCCCACCACCTTAAGGGGCTCATCCCCTGACCCCATAATTCAATTCGCCCCGTCGCCACTGCCAATACCCCCACATACGCCACCAAACTCCGAATCGAGGTTCGGTCTTGAAAAATACCCCCACCCCCTACCACCACCCAATCCGCCTCCATCACTGCTACCAATGCCGACCATCCAAGCCTCGGCACCCATTCAACCCCCTTTACTTGAGGGTCTCGATGGGGGCCCACTAAGACCTGAATGGTGGCATGCGGAAATGACAGTCGTATGCGGGCAATTGTTTGACGTAATAGGGTATCATCCCCCACATTTTGATACCCATAATACCCAATAACAACAATATTCAATAGCGGATTTGATGGGTCTGCAATCGATGAATCGCTTCGTGTAACCGCTCGGTGGGTGATGTAATCGAGATTCTAAAATATCCCTCTCCCAATGCCCCATACCCATTTCCAGGCACCACCAAAATCCCCGTCTTATCCAATAAATCAATGGTGAATTCTGCTGAATTGGTGGCCCATCTTGGAATCGGCGCCCAAATATAAAAAGTGGCGGATGGTTTGGATAATGACCAGCCCAATCCATTCAATCCATCTACTATAATATCCCGACGTGCTTGATAAATGGCATTTTGTGCATCAATGATCGCATCAGGCTGGTCCATGGCTGGAATAACCGCCTCTTGTATCGCCTTAAATATCCCAGAATCCATATTCGTTTTGATTTTACCCAACGATTGAACCGCCGTGGCATTTCCCACTGCCATCCCAATGCGCCACCCCGTCATGTTAAATGTTTTGGATAAGGTATGAAACTCAATCGCAACATCTTTTCCACCGGGAAATTCCAAAATACTTCGGGGACGACGCCCCTCAAAATAGACCTCTGAATAGGCCAAGTCCATACAAATGAGAATGTGATGCTGTTTCGCAAATCGAATCGCTTTTTCAAAAAATGCATCCGACGCCACTGCCCCCGTCGGGTTACTTGGATAATTCAAAAACAACAACTTGGCTTTTGCCACCACATCCAGTGGGATGGCATCCAAATCAGGCTCATAGCCAGTGGCCTCTGTGGCGGGCACACTATATGGTACCCCACCCGCAATTAACGCATTAACATGATACGCTGGATACCCTGGATCTGGTAACAACGCCACATCCCCCTCATCTAAAAAGGCCAAAAATGAATGGGCTATTCCTTCTTTTGAGCCAATTAAAGACAATACCTCTTGCTTGGGATCCACACTCACATTAAATCGTCGCAACATCCATCTGGACACCGCTTCCCTAAACGCAAGGGTACCTTGATAGGGTGGGTATTGGTGATTACTGGGATTACGGATGGCCAGCGTCATGGCGTCAATAATTTGATCGGGGGTCGGTAAATCAGGATCCCCAATTCCCAAATCGATAATATCCAATCCTTTTTGAATCGCCTCTGCTTTTTTTTCATCAATCGTTGCAAATAAATAGGGGGGAATACTTTGTATTCGTTGACTTAGTTTCATTGTAACTCCTTTGTTAAATTGTCACGACACCATCATACACATGCACCGCAGGGCCGGTCATCATAATATGCCCGTTTGATTCCAACCACTCAATGCCTAAATTTCCACCGGGGAGATGAATGGTGGCCCGACGATCCAACTGATGGGTCAACACACCCGCAACCAATGTGGCACAAGCCCCCGTTCCACAAGCCATGGTCTCACCCGATCCACGCTCCCATACACGCATGGTAGCATTGTCTCGTGCATTCACCATAACAAATTCCACATTTGTACGTTCAGGAAATAACGGGTGGTGCTCTAAAACGGGGCCAATGGATTCAATATCCACCGTTGCCACATCATCACAAAACAACACCAGATGGGGATTCCCCATCGATACCGCCGTTCCCAACCACATAACATCCGCCACGTGTAGCTCTATGTCTTGTGCCAATTCCGTATGGGGTCCCTGCATTGGAATCTCCCCTTTGTTGAATCGTGGGACCCCCATATCCACCTCAATGGTACTCACTTTTCCATTAACATGATTCAAAGCGGGCACCATCACACCCGCCAAGGTTTCAATGCTCATAACATCTTTCGAAACCAATCCCGTTTCAAAGGCATATTTGGCAAAACATCGGATCCCATTCCCACACATTTGGGCCTCAGACCCATCCCGATTTAAAATTCGCATTTGTAAGTCAGAATGATCGGATGGTAATGCCAATAACACCCCATCGGCCCCTATACCAAAATTACGGTCACACAAGGCCACGCTTAATTGATCAAGGGGGTCCGGCAACCGCTGATGAATGGCATCGATGATAATAAAATCGTTACCCAAGCCATGGTATTTTGAAAATCTCAACGGATGTTTCATGATAATCTCCTTAATAATGAATCAATCATTAACTCTGCCAACAAAGGTGTATGCACCGACTCAATTCCTTCCAACCCGGGGGACGCATTTACTTCTAACACCATCGGTCCTGAATGGGTCCTAATAATATCCACACCCGCCACCATCAGGTCAATGGCCCGTGCCGATTCAATCGCCATTTCACATTCCAATGGGGTCGGAATCACCGGCTGAGCGACACCGCCTTGGTGTACATTGGATCTAAAATCACCCCCTAATTGGGTCCGAATCATGCTGGCCACCACCTGTCCATCTATCACCAAACACCGAATATCTTGCCCCTTTGATTCGGTATAATATGGTTGCACAATACTATCTACCCGCATCCCTCGTAATGCATCTGCCACCCCAATGGCACTGGCATACGATGGGGCCAACATGACCCCCGTTCCCTGCAACCCCGTGGTTGATTTAATCACCCACTCGGGCGACTGCCGCAACCAGCCCGACATCGATGCCGCCACATTGGTAAACGTTGGGGGGACCGGTATCCCAGCTTGGGTTAAGCGTTGAAGGGTATGCCATTTGTCACGGGCCACATCCATGGCACCCAACTCATTGAGCCAATGGGTTCCCATGGCCTGCAGATGACGAGCCAACGCCAATGTGGGCCATACACCTTGCGAGCCAAGCCGAATCACGCCCCCTTTGGGGATCGCCAACACCCTGCGACCCTGCCGTACTTGCCACGGATGGGTAAACAAAGTGACCCGAAATGGGTTAATAAGCTGGGCATCGTGACCACGACTTCGAATGGCCTGCACCAAACGCTTGGTAGTATACAACCGTGCATTACGGGTTAGGATGGCCAGTTGCATAAATGACGTATTAGTTGGGCAATCTCATCACGGCTCGACTGGGTCACGGATGGTAGACGGAATGTTTGGGCCGTTTTAACCAACGTGTCTAATTGTGGCAACTCCGATTCATTGCATCCAATCGCCCACCCCTGATGAATCATCATTTGGGCATTGGCATCTTGATGCTGATCCATGGCATGGGGATACGGAACCAATACCGATGGCACCTGAAACGCCACCAATTCAGCAATGGTGGTGGCCCCCGCACGGGATACAACCACCTTGGCACCCCGATACAACTGATCCATTCCCTCTATATAGGGAGCCGCCATATAACGCGCCCCCGATGGGTGTTCGATGATGGTATGGGTACCGGTATGGCCATGGTTGGCATACCCATTTGGTCCCATGATATGCACCACAGACGTCCCTTCCCCCAACCACGTATCACGACACATCATAATGGCATGGTTAATGGCGCTGGCCCCTTGGCTTCCTCCCACCACCAATATCCATGACCCCATTCCCTGTAATACATCCGATAACCACGGCTCCGCTTGATACCATTTCCTGACCGGATTACCCAAACACCGAATACGGGGGCCATCCATCCCTTTGGTTGGCGAAAAACTGGTAATGGTGAGCGTTGAAAATCGGTGAAGCAAGCGATTGGTTCGACCCGCAATTGAATTTTGCTCCAATACAACTAACGGAATACGCAACATCACCGCTGCCAAGCCCAAACAAAGCGTTATTTGTCCACCCGTGGCAATAACAGCAGATGGGGATTCGCGTCGTAACCACCAAACCGCTTTCATGATACCCCACGGCAAACGGGTCCGGAATGGCCGTACAATCCCCCAAAACGGAATGCCATATCGGTTCACCATGGCTTGATCGACCCGACCTATAGACCCAACAATGGTACATTTGACATCCGGCATGGCCTGAATAAGCGCAATCGCCGGCGTGACATGCCCACCGGTTCCACCACAGGTAAATGCCAACTTTTTAGTCATGGGGATCTTTTCGTTTAATCTCCAATAGGGAAATATTTAATAATACACCGACCACAAATAAACTCATCATCAGGGAGGTTCCACCAAAACTAATAAAGGCCAAGGGAATACCTTTGGTGGGAAAGACACAGGTTGCCACCTCAATATTAATTAAGGATTGCAAAACAATTTGTAAGGTTAATCCCACCGCCAAATAATACGAAAAGGGTAATGAGGAACGGCGGGCAATGGTAAAACCCCGCTGTAAAAACCACAACAATAATCCCAGAACCCCAACCGCCAAAATAAATCCCCCTTCTTCACAAATAATTGAATAAATAAAATCCGAAAATTGCAATGGCAAATAGGCATGTTTCAGCTTTCCTTCACCCAACCCCCGCCCCCAAATACCACCCGATCCAATGGCCGTAAAGGATTGAATAATGTGATAACTTTTGCCCAATGGATCTGCAAATGGATTTAAAAACGTTTTAATCCGTTGGAGTTGATACGGAAACGTTAATACCGATATGGTTACAAAGGTTGCACCCACCCCCAACGCCCCAAATAAATGCCGTTTTTTGGCATTGGCAATTAATAGTAAACAATAAATGACGGAACTCATTAACAACACATTGCCCAAATCAGGTTGCTTGGCTGTAATGAGTAGTGGCACTCCTACCACGCAAAAAAAAGGGAATAACCCCGTTTTAAATGACCTCATTAAGTTGGGTTTGGCCGACATCGCCTTGGCCGCAAATACAATCACAAAAAATTTTAATACTTCGACTGGTTGAAACGTCATAAATCCCAAATTTAACCAACGCCTTGCCCCAAATGCCATGACACCAATTCCCGGTATCATGGTTAATATCACCAACAGGGTGGCCAACACCAACCCAACCCACACATGGTCACGATACCATGTATGTGGCATTCGGATACCCACCGCCATGGCCACCAACGCCAACCCCAAGTACATAAAATGGCGCCGCACAAAATAATAACTATCATTGTATGAAACAAATCCAACAGTGGAACTGGTTGATACAATCATCATAACCCCAATCATCACCAATAACACAGTGGCAATCAGAAGGGGGAAATCCATTTTTTTAAGCTTAAATTTTAGATCGTACATACGCTTTAAACTGATCCCCACGATCAATAAAATCCTTAAATTGATCAAAACTAGAACAGGCTGGCGACAACAACACCGTATCCCCATGGGTCGCAATATTGAAGGCATAATCCACACATTGGGGCAGGGTGTCAAAAAAAACAAACGAGGGATGGGATGGGGGGACCAAGGAACGAATACGAGGTGCTATTTCCCCATAACACACACAAATACAGGCGGCACGCAACAAAGTAAGGATAAACTCATCCAGAGGCAACCCTTTGTCTTTGCCCCCCAGCAACAAAATCACCCGACCTGAAAATGAGTGGAGGGCCACCAAGGTTGAATCGGGATTGGTGGACTTTGAATCATTGTAAATGCTAACCCCGCGTGTGGAAGCCACCCACTCCATCCGATGGGGTAACGCATGGTAATGCATGATATCTTGAATGGCACCATTCAAAGTATGGGAATGCAATTGTGAGACCGCCAATATAGCCATGGCCGCGTTGATATGATTATGGGTACCAATAACCCCTTTACCCAATCCATCCAATTGGGCGGATGCGGCTTGGGCGGCAATATCTTTAACCAAATCATGCGACTCTGACACCGCAATGCTGGGCCCCAAATGAGACTCAATAAAAGGGACCATGTCAGGATAGCCATCCCCATAAATAAGGGGGACATGGGGAGCGCAACGTAATAAATTGGCTTTGGCTGAGGCATAATCGGCCATGGTATGATGCCGCTCCAAATGATCAGGGGTTAAATTGGTCCAGACGCTGACCATCGGCTGAAAAAAACGGGTAATCTCTAGCTGATAACTGCTCAACTCTACCGCTATACAATCCGATTCATGGTCTACGAATTCAATTAAGGGAACCCCAAAATTTCCGCCAATGGGACACGACAACAAATGCGATATCATGGCGGTAACCGTTGATTTCCCATTGGTGCCCGTTACCGCAATGGGATACCAGTGTCGACCACTGGCTTCTCGCATCAACCAAGCAAAATCAATTTCCGAAATGATATTTGGAAGATTTGGGAATTGAGAGGGTGGAATCCCAGGGCTGGCAACCACCCAATCGGCACCATCCGGAGACACCAACTCCAACCCATGTCGCTTACAATACCCCATCACAGCTTGGCCCGTAACCCCCGTGCCTAACACCGAAATTTTCATCGCATGAACCCAATCGTTGCACATAAAAACACGGCCGATACCGCCCAAAAAACCCGAACCACCGTGGGTTCAGACCACCCAATTAATTCAAAATGATGATGCAACGGGGCCATTTTAAATACCCGCTTTTTGGTTAATTTAAAGGATGTAACCTGAATCATAACACTTAAGGTTTCAGCCACATACAGGGCCCCCAGTGGCAACAAAATAAAGGGGGCATCACACGCCAAGGCCACGGCCGTCATACCTGCGCCCAAGCTCAACGAGCCGGTATCCCCCATAAACAATCGAGCGGGATGGTAATTGAATACCAAAAAGGCCAATAAACTACCCATTATAATGAGGCAAATGGGTAATAATGTGGGATTAACCGTCAAACACAACACCATTAAGCCAAAAAAAGTCATGACCGCCAAGCCTGCCAACAACCCGTCCAACCCATCGGTGAGGTTGGTTGCATTTGAGACACCATTAAACAACAAGGTATACCAACCGATTTCGAGCCAAGAGAGGGGTGAAAAAAGCACATGCCAAGCCAATACCAGCAGTGCCCCTAAGATGGTTTGCAACACAAATTTTGAGCGAGCGGTTAAGCCCTGATTTTTGCGATTGAGCAACGCCAATCCATCATCTATGGCACCTAAGCCAGCAAACACCCCCATGGCCACAACCACCCACCAGCCTTGAGGGGTAAGGGTCACCCATCCGCTGGTAATAACGATGCTCAAAAAGAGACCCAAGCCACCCATGGTTACCACGCCCGTTTTATGTTGATGGGTATCCGGCGATAAATGATAAATTGGCTGAATCCCTTTGAGCCGATGAATGGCCCATCTGACCATGGCAATGACCCATAATCCAACCCCATAGGCCATTAACAAGCTCATGATAATCGGCCCTGAATGGCCGTGACCACCTGTTCCATCTTCATGGATCGACTCCCTTTTACCAATACCACATCCCCCCTTTTTAATTCAGAAAGCACCCGATTAATTAAGTCTTGATGGGTTGAAAAGTGTTCAAACGGAATCCCTTGGGGGGATACGTTGCCCCAATGATGGCCATACGAAAAAATAACACTTACATTTGCCTCAATGGCCTCGTTAATGACCGCTTGATGGGCCTCATCAGCGGTTGCTCCCAATTCCAACATATCCCCGACCACCAATAAATGTCTCCCTGGTTGCCGTTTGAGTTGTTGCAGGGCGTAGGTCATCCCATCTGGATTGGCATTATAAGAATCGTCTAAAACGGTGACACCCTGACAAGATAGAGAAATCATGCGATGAGATGAGGGGGTGTAGGCGTCAAATCCAGACCGAATCTCGGCATCGGATAAGCCAAATTCTCTGCCAATTAAATAAGCGGCGTTTACATTTTGCTCCGGCTTTTCTATGCCGCCAAACAATTTGGGTATAAATCCGGCTCGTTTGGCTCGTTTCATTTGATAGTCGTAATAGGGACTCGATTCATTCAGATACGCAACGCGTGGGGAAACTTCCCAAGGCAATGCTTTCAGAAAAATTTCTGTTTTGGCCTTGGCAATGGCGTATTGTGAGCCCAGCAACTCAATGTGGGTGGTTCCAATGGTCGTAATTAAGCAATGGGTGGGGCGGGCAATGCGAGCCAACTCATCAATTTCACCCAACCCACGCATCCCCATTTCAACAATTAAAATATCGGTATTAAAATCAGCTTTTAAAATGGTGAGGGGAACCCCAAATTGATTGTTTTGATTTTCTTCGGTTTTAACCACACGATAGCGTTGGCTTAATACAGCATACAGGGTATCTTTCATGGTGGTTTTGCCGGCAGATCCGGTGATACCAATGACATGACACCTCAATTTTTTTCGATACGATTTGGCATAGCGTTGAATATCTACATCCAATATTTTAGCCCCTTTTTTAATGGCCTCCGGAATAAAGTCGCGGCCATTAAATTGATCGCCTTGTACGGGGATGAACCAATCACCTGGTTGAATGGTACGGGTATCAATCGAAATGGCCATTAGGTGGATGTCCAATCAGATAGGGCGTGGGTGACTTCCTCAACATCATTAAAGTGATGGGCAATATCCCCAATTAATTGGGTGGTTTCGTGCCCTTTTCCCAATACCATCACCACATCGTTTGGTTGTGCCAATTGCATGGCTGTTTGTATGGCTTCCCGTCGATCCAGAAATACATGAACGGCGGAATGATCCCCGATACCGGTTAAACAATCCTGAATAATACTTGCGGGGTCTTCATGGCGAGGATTATCGGAGGTGACCACTACAACCTCAGACCATCGGGTGGCAACCGCAGCCATGAGGGGGCGTTTGGATCGGTCACGATTCCCGCCGCATCCAAAAACGGTAATCACGCGACCTTGATAACGATCGGCCATATGGCGGGCTTCTTGCAACACATTATCCATTCCATCGGGGGTATGTGCATAATCCACAATGGCGGTAAATGGTGCAGGGCTAGGAACGACCTGAAAGCGTCCTGGTGGTGGGGTGGCGGTGGTCATTACGCGACTTAATTGGTCATCGGTGAGGCCGCATAGACGTAGAATGGCCACAGCGGCCTGCATGTTACGATGGTTAAATCGGCCATGTAGGGGGTTGGAAAAGGGGAGGGTAATGGATTCAAAATCTTCGGGAAAGAGGTGATGCCCGTCACCGGCCATAAATTGAAGTTTGGTGGCACGATAGGCTTCGAAAGTGCCATGGTAATCCAAATGATCTTGGGTGATATTGGTAAGTGTTCGGCAAAAAAAGCGAAGTCCATCGATGCGATTTTGGGCAATGGCGTGACTGGACACTTCCATCACAAAGTGGGTGCCACCTTGTTGTAGATGTTGGGCCATGCGTTGGGATATTTCCAAAATATTAGGGGTGGTGAGTTGGGCGTTAATGGTGCCCAATATGGCGCAATTGATACCAACTTGGGTTAATGCATGATGAACCAAATGGGTAACGGTGGTTTTGCCGTTGGTGCCGGTTACGCCGATAACGGTAAGATGGGCAGAGGGGTCGTGGGTGACTGATTTGGCAAATGGGCCAAGTTCATCGTGGGTTAGGTGGATAACATCGGTGGCCCCAGCCTCCAAAGCGATTGGGATATAGGGAGTGGCATTGGGTAAGCACACAAAGGTATCACCTGGTTGAATGGATCGAGAGTCAATATGGTACACGTTGATTCTTTCTGAAAATATGGTTGATGAATGATTCGGTAAATATCGATTGTAATGAACGGATTGTTTTAATAAAGGGAACGAGAAAAACTGTCAAGTAATGATACTCATAGGGGTTGATTTTGTGGGTGCTGCGCACCCAACCCCGCCCAGGGGCCAAGCCCCTTGGAACCCCCCAGATCGCGTGTGAACACGGTGTACCCTTTAAACCCCCTAGTATGAAGGGCGACGCCCTTCAGGCGGGCGCGGGCACGCAGTGCCCGCTATTGAACTGGTTCAGGGGGGAGTGTGAGGGGGGAACGCCCTCACATTAACCTAACCCTACCGTTGATCCCCTCCCCTTGGGGAGGGTTAGGGTGGGGTATCAATCACACCCCGTCACACTATTGATTGAGGATCAATATCAACGATCAATTTTACCCGATTATCAG
>SXXA01000053.1 GCA_005791325.1 Actinomycetota bacterium
ATGGATCCCTAGTATTAGACTTAGCGGTGGTGCTACCCATTAAATCAGTTGACGACGCCTCAGATGGTGGGTGAAATTCATTTAATCGATCCAGCTCCGAACGCGAAATTGTATTGGTAATCAACTTTATAAAAAGTGCTTCCTCCCCATTGTTACGGAATAAATCCCTATTTAGTGAAGATGCCCCCCCTTGATCGGAGGGGTGGAGGTCATCTTGAACTTCTGTCTTAATTTTGAAGCCTATTCGCCTAGAATACGCCAAAATGTTACTTAAATTAATCTTAGAGAGGGCATATGAAAACCCAGCAACCATCTTTTTTAGACTGGTGTTGATACGTTGGGATTGAAAAACCAAATTATTCAACCATGTATAAGATACTCTTTTACGGTGACTATCTATTAAAGACGACCAAAAAGTCTTAAAGCGTCGAAATAATGATTTATCACCGCACAAATACGCTTCAAACTTACCTAAATAATGGTCAATCTTGTGGTATTGATTTATTTTGGCATTTGTAACCTCGAGATGATATCGAACGACGCAATCAACTGTCTCTCCCACCCAGTTAGAACTGTCTTGATAGTGGTGTTTAGTCTGATCCCCCAAACCATACACTGTCTCCTCCGCCACTTCTCTATACTCTGCCGTCAGGGATGCGAATACTTGATCTTTTGAATAATACCCCAACCCTCCCCCATTCACACAACCAACACTTATATCAACACGGGCAACAGAGGTTGCCCGTTCGCCTGCTAACGAATCAGAGCCTACCGTTTGAGGGGGAGTAGAGACCGCTTCATTCCCAGCCCCATCTTGCAAGGTTACAACGGCCCTAGGGGCAACAGAGGCTACCCGTTCGCCTGCTAACGAATCAGAGCCTACCGTTTGAGGGGGAGTAGAGACCGCTTCATTCCCAGCCCCATTTTGCGAGCTCACACCGGGCACACCTTCCAAATGGGCCACCCGTTCGCCAGCTGACGAATCAGCGCCTCCCGTTTGAGAGGGAGTAGAGTTCTGTTTATTCCCCTCCCCATCTCGCGGGCTCGTAACGGGCACATGTTCCAAAGGGGCCTCCTGTTTGCCGGCCAAAGAAACATCGTCTAGTGGGTTAATCGAAGAAGGCGGAACCAATATGGCAGCAAGCTGTTTAACCCCGCTACTAACACTTTCAGATGCCACCCCCACCAAATCCGCAAAAACATTCCCACCTTGACGAAACGGCTTAATTGGCTTGATTGGCCCACCAAAAAAGCCTATTAAATCTTGAACGCTACTCATTATAACCCAAACTCCTCTCCCACCCAATCTCCCGGTATTAGAATCGGAATCACCATGACCATACATTGTCACCATTAGGATCATAACGACAAAAATGTATCGTAGTTTCATCGCCACCGTCTAATGAACCCTCATGCGAGCCCAATCCCGACAGATGTTGATCGCGAGCCACAGGAAAGAGTGGGCTCAAGAAATGCTGAACACACACCCAAAATTGAGCCCAAGTGTCTGGTACAGTAGAATCCAAAGAACAACCCGAACGGGTATCGGAATCAGGTCCCGAAATTGATGAAAGGCTCACATCAAAAGAATTGTCCCGTGGCAATTTACATTGGGAGCTATCGTCAGCTGTTGTAACGGAAGGATTATGTAATGTACTGTCCGGATCAGGTACCGCCGAACCCGGATTCTGTGACTCAGCACCCTGATTCCCTGCCGGAGAACCCTGAATCTGTGACTCAGCACCCGAATTCCCTGCCGGAGGAACCTGATTCTGTGGCGCAGAACCCGGATTCTGTTGGAGATGCCATATAAACATAGACGTATATCCAGGAGGTACCAGTGCAGCTAATTTAAGAATGCCATGAAAAAAATCCACTGGCATGCTCACGCCATCCCTCGGCATCGATTCTAATCTTGGGGCTTCTTGTACTTGCATTAAATCTACACCTGTTTCATCGTAAATTAATTCTAATTATGAGACGCATCCCCCCCTTAAACTGGTGCTAGATTAAAAAAAGCGAATTTGGATGTCGATCTAAAATAGGAATATTCCTATTATGTCGACGCTTGCAAAAAAAAACAAACTGAATTATATGAATATATTATTTAATATTAGTAGCCGCATCCGACCCAAAACAGCTAGTCATCTTCCATACTCAACATTCCAAAAATCGCTTCTTAAGACTGGTTTGCGCCCAATTTTAGTGGGGCCCCATCCATTGGGGGTCTTTGCGCAGGAAAATAAATTGAAAAAGTAGAGCCCTTGTTTAGCTCACTATGCACCTCTATAAATCCACGATGATTTTTAATAATTGTATGAACAGTAGACAATCCCAAACCAGTCCCTTTTCCAGTCGCTTTGGTTGTAAAAAATGGATCAAATATCCGATCAATGGTTGCTGGGGACATGCCCTTACCCGTATCAGAAATTTCAATCCGAACATAGGGTCCGGGCTGACAATACTCCGGCAGCGTGATGTGCGCTTCTGATACAACCATTACATTCCCAACTGCCATCACCAACTTGCCCCCCATTAACATGGCATCTTTTGCATTAACACAAATATTTAAAATCACCTGATGAATTTGGGTTGGATTGCCCAAGATAACCCATAAATCACCCGGTATGGGCATTAAATCCACCACAATTGTTTTGGGAAATGTGGTTTTTGCAAACGATTGAATTTCTCGCAACATTCCTTTTAAATGAACTGAAACCTCATCCCGATCAATCCCACGTGTAAATTCTAATATCTGGCGAACCAAATTAACCCCACGCTTGGCTGAATTGTCCAATAAATCAAGGATTTGCAAGCTTTTTTCATCTTTGCAATTTCCTTTTAATAAGCGCACCGACATAAATAACGCAGATAACACATTGTTTAAATCATGTGCTATCCCAGATGCCACCGCACCAATCCCTTCCATGCGTTGAATTTGTAAAAATTGCTGCTCCAACACTTTTTTTTCACTAATGTCATGGGTTGCAATTAATACAAATGGGGTCCCATCAGCTGATTCAATATGACTCCATTGAGAATCAACCCACACATTCTTTCGGTTTTGGTTCACATGCAACATTTCACCCCGCCAAGACCCATGTTCGGATACCGCCTCCAATATCATGGTGAGCTTATCCATGGATTGAACCAACGATTCAATCGGGTGATATTGGTTCATTTGATTGCGATTCCAACCGTATAACTCCTCGGCACTTCGATTAAAATAATAAATCATGCGGTCCAAGCCAATCACCACAATTGCATCCCGCACCTTGTCCAAATAAAGGGTGTGCTGGTGCAACTGTGCCAACACCCGTCGATGTTCCGTCACATCCCGAAACACCCCAATTAAATGGGTAATCTCCCCATTCGCCATCACAAATGGATAAAACCGGCATTCCAAGAATTGGCGCCTCTGTCCCATCATCATGGCCGACAATGGTCCCACTGATGAATGGCCCATCCAAACACGTTCAAGCTCAGGTTGAATATCACTGACAAATACCCCACTTCCCCATATCTGATCCAGCGACCACGCCCCCATCTTTTCTACCGATACCCCAAATAAAGAAGCAAAAAAAGGATTACACGCCACCCCTCTGTAAGAACGATCAATCACCAAAACCCCCTCTTGAGCCACATTTAATATGGCTTCATATTGCCGATGTTTCTGCATATCTGCATCACGTTGACTCATCAATGAATCTTCGATGGTTGCACTATGTTCAATGGTGGTGGATAAAATCACATTCAAATCAAAAACGGTTTGTTCCAATGACACGGTATAATCAGCCAGTTGTTCAGCCTGTTTCATCAAATCATATAATTGAGCCACCTTCACTGGCTCACCCATCTTAACCGTATGAGTCAAGGCAGAAATGACCTGACGAAGTACCGACCCCCCAATTGGGGTCTCGGTATTCGAGACATTGGTGTCCATAAAACGCATGAAAGCCCCTTAAAAATC
>SXXA01000054.1 GCA_005791325.1 Actinomycetota bacterium
GAGGGAAGGAGAAATGGGGTTTATTGAGATTGGCATGGAATGATCATTCAGTTTGGTGTGGATTAGAGAGATGAGGGCGCAGACTGCCCATACGCATCAAAAAAACCATCCCCATCACCATCAAATCGATGCAACCCTTGAAGGCTAATAACCTTAAGCCCCGTTTGAATCACCGCTTGTAAAACCGAAACAAGATCCGTTTGGGGTAAAAAGCGAATACGAATCATAATCTGATCGGTTAAGTCAGGTTCGATAATGTCTGGGTAGATTAATTGTCCCCGAGACGAGATGGATATCACCTCACCCCCCACCAAAGATACGGGGGTCAATTGATCTAGGAGGTGTCGTATCATGGCTTGAAGGCATTCCCGCCGACCTTGTTTAAGATGGGCAATGGTGGATGCCAACAATTCAGGGGTGACCGACCCACGAATCCCCTCCCCCATTTCCCACCATGTAACATAGTCAAACACAGCTTGGGCATTGGCAAACGTAGCGAAGGTATCGCGAATACCTTGGGTATCCAGCACCCGTTGCAATTCATGTAATCCCGTCCATTCAACCATGACGTCCATACCCAACAAATGGCCGGATTGGGTGGTAAAGCGAGGCGGTTTTAACCGAGCCCACGACTCATGGTTTAGTAAAGGAATTGGTTGCAACAAGGTATGCGACAAATATTGAAAACGATACGTAGCACCTGATTGAAGTTGTAAGAGTCGGTCACATACTGCTTGTGTCCATTCCACTGTACCCACAATATGTTGGGTCATGGGGTTGGTGCCCCCCCTGGCAATATCAATGGTATGAACCCCATCTTCCAACGTCCATGCCCATGCAGTTTGGATCTGATTCACCAACGGTAGCAAGTTTCGATCTAAGTGACAAAGCATCAATAAAGCCGCCTGTAACAATCCAGATGGGTTGGCAATTGATTCAGATGTTTTATTCAATTTCCCACCGGGAACAATATCCGGCGCTGATCCATGAATGGCTTCAAACATGGCCGCACGGGCCCCAATATTGGCAGAACCACCCATCCCCAATGAACCCGTTAATTGGGTAGCAATATCGGACAAAATATCCCCAAACAGATTTTCCGTCACAATGACCTCGTACTGATCGGGTGCCGTGGCCACTTTTGCCATGCCATCATCAATAATTTGGGATGTAATTTGAATATGGGGATAGTCTTTGGCTATGGTATTAAAGATATCAAGAAAGGTGCCTTCAGTCAGCTTTAATATATTACCTTTGTGCAAACAGCAGATTCGTTTTTTACCCATTAAACGTGCATATTCAAATGCAGCCCGAATAATTCGATGCATACCAGTGATACTTTTCATGCTAATAGCCTGTAATCCATCAGGGGTATGGCGATGTTCAACTGCGGCATAGAGCCCTTCTTCATTTTCTCTAAAAATAGTAATGTCTTGGGTGGGAAATGGGGAAGGAACAATCGGATGAAGGGAAATCGATCGACGCATGTTGACATACAACCCGTTGCCTTTTCGACAGGTTACATTAAAACTTTTTTGACCCTTGGTCGCAACGGGTGTTTCGGTGGGGCCCTTTAACATCACACGATGGTCCCTAAATGCCGTCATGGTATGTTGAATGGCTTGGGGGGAAGCGGAGCGACCCAACTCATGCTCTACCCAAACAATGGGGGCATTGGCAACCCGAAGAATGTCTTGAACAGCGGTCATAATAGCGGGGCCGATTCCATCCCCTGCGACTGAGACCACTGAATGTTTAAATTGGTTTGTTTGCATGCGTCACCGAACCTTTTTTTAAAGTAAGTGGATTATAATCGGTTGACACAAATACGCCTAGGTAGTGGAAGGGAAATGACGTACCCCACCCCTCAACCCTATCATCAAGGGGAAGAAAAAAAATATTATGTCGGGGACCTTCGGTAGCCAGCAACAGACCAGAGGCCGGAGGCCCCCTAGAACCCCATTAATCGGGTAAGCACCAGCGGGATTTTAACGGAACCCCTCCCCCAAGGTCCCCAGTTTATTGGGGGTTCCAATGGGGTTTAACCTTGGGCGACGCTGGGTGCGAAGCACCCCCATCCCGCTTAAATAAATGCCCCATCCATTCCATCGCATCCAAACGAATTGGCATCATATAAACATGATGGTTCATTTCAAGAGCCCACTCTATTAATTCATGACTAAACCCAATATTCCATTCCAATGTTGCCGAAAAAGAAGGCGGAAATACAACCCGATTCACCCGCTCCCAATATGCTTGACTCGCCACACTTAATACCGGCGACAACCCCCAAAAAACAGGGATATCCTGGCAATGCCTCGAAAATGACCGCGCCAATGCCATATCAAAAAAAGGTTGTGTAAAAACACCCACTGCCCCCGCATCCAACTTCTGCTTCACATATCCCATTTCTGCATCTAATGATTGTCGATATGGATCCAACGCCACATAAATCGACATATGAGGCAAAATAGAATGAATACGACGAATCATTCCCACCACATCCACTTGCCCAGCACCATCCCCCGATATCACCAATATGGATTGAACACCCAATTGGTACAATTCCTGACACCGTATAGCTAACGAATCTAGCGTAAAATCACATAATCGAAGATGTGGAATGGCCAGTAACCCACTTGAGCTCATTGCCATCGCTACATCGTAACTACGCAACGGATATTTAAGTAAATCCGGAATATTAAACCCAGAAATAAGGGGGAAGTTAGTGCGTAATAACAACGCCTCATCCATAACATCCTGTAACTGCTTCGGAATTAATTCAACTAAAATCATGACTTAATGTAAAAAATGACGAATACCTGTAAACAGCATCGCAATGCCATGTTCATTACAGGCATCTACGGATTCATGATCTCGAATCGACCCGCCAGGTTGAATAATGGCGCGAATACCTGCAGATGCCGCCAAATCAACCGAATCCCGAAATGGGAAAAAAGCATCCGATGCCAACACGGCACCATTAGACAACCCTCGCGATTTTTCCAGTGCAATTTTAACCGAATCCACACGACTCATCTGTCCGGCACCAATGCCCAAAGTCACCCCATTTTTGGCAACCACAATGGCATTCGATTTAACATGCTTCACAACCAACATTGCAAATTCTAAATCAGACACTTCCGATGTGCTCGGCTGCAAAACAGTCGGCGTGGTATACGTTGGATCCGTCACATGATCCATCTCTTGTACCAATATCCCCCCACACACTTGCCGAATCCCCACACGTGGCATGGAACACCCAAAATTAGGAATCACAATCAGTCGCAATGCGGTCTTCTTTTTTAAAATATCAATGGCTTTTTCAGTAAAATGAGGCGCCACTACCACCTCAACAAAGGTTGATACGATTTGCTTGGCCGTCTCGTCATCCACCTCTCGATTCAAGCCAACCACACTCCCAAATGCCGATTGTGAATCCGCATCATGGGCCGCACGGTAAGCATCCGATATATGATTCCCCGTCGCTACCCCACATGGATTTGTATGCTTAATAATCGCAACCGTTGGCTTTTGAAATTCACAAACCAATTGGTACGCCGCATTCATATCTAACCAATTGTTGTACGACAACTCTTTACCAGATAATTGTGTCATCGCCGCCAAATGGTTCGGTGGGGTTTGAGATTGATACAAGGTTGCAGCTTGATGGGGGTTTTCACCATATCGCAATGATGAATGATGGGTTAATGACAGGTTTAACGTATCAGGAAAAAGAGTTGAACCAGACAAATACCCCGCAATCATCGCATCATATGCGGCAGTATGCTGAAAGGCTTTGGTTGCCAATTCCTGACGAGTTTGAATCGTGGTATTGCCATGGATCCTCAATTCCTCAATAAGGATTGGATACGAATCGGGGGATACCACCACCGTTACCGATGCCATATTTTTGGCTGCCGATCGAATCATAGAGGGGCCCCCAATATCAATTTGCTCAATCGCCTCATCCCTGGTGCTATCCGGTCTTTGAATGGTAGCCGCAAATGGATATAGATTAACAATAACCAAATCAATTAAGGGAATCCCATGGGTTTTAGCCGCCTGTAAATGGGAATCATTATCACGCTTGGCCAATAATGCCCCATGGATGCATGGGTGCAAGGTTTTAACCCTACCATCCATCATTTCAGGAAAATGGGTAATACTTTCAACTCCCACCGCAGGTAATCCAGCGGATTGCAACACCTGTAAGGTACCCCCCGTTGAAATTAATTCTACGCCCAATTCATGCAAAAAAGTGGCCAGCTCAATAATCCCTGTTTTATCCGATACACTCAATAACGCTTTCATAGCGACTCCTTTGATTGAATTTGAATGACCCCATTATGAATGGTGATACTCCCCATCGCTAATTGGCGAATCATGGCGGGATATAACACATGCTCTTCTACTAGAATACGCTCCGACAAAGTGGCCACGGTATCGGTGAGATACACCGGAACAGATCGTTGCCCCAGAATCGGCCCCCCATCCAGCTGATCCGTGACCAAATGCACCGTACAACCCGATTCCGAAACACCCGCCGTTAACGCCTGCTGCTGAGGATGCAACCCTTTAAATAAAGGTAATAATGAGGGATGAATATTTAATATACGATCCGTAAAAGCCCCCAGTAATGTAGGCCCAACAAGTCGCATATACCCTGCCAAAATAACCCAATCCACGGAGTTTGACATTAAAAAATGACAAAGAACCGATTCAAAATCCGCTTTAGTGGCGAATTCTCGAGGAGACATGCCCATGGTTGGATACCCCGCCTCCGCCGCCCATGCCATTCCTTCGCAAGATGGGACATCCGATGCCACTGCCACAATCGTCGCCGGTAATTGATGATGATAAATGGCATCATGAATGGCTTTTAAATTGGAACCTCGACCAGATAGCAATATCCCGAGTCGCATCACACCCAATAAACCCCTTGCTGACCCGACTCAATTTGACCCATATTGATGCACTCTGGATGATTAAGTGGGGTTGGGGAAATACACACCAATCCAATCCCCAAGTTAAATACCCGTCTCATTTCCGCAATATCCACACGACCTATCATTTGAATTTGTTTAAACACAGTTGGAATATCCCAGTTCGCCTGCAATGGCAACGAACAGTCATCTGGTAAAATACGCTGAATATTTTCGGCAATACCACCACCGGTAATATGGGCAACCCCCGACAAGGAGTGGGTATCTAAAATGGTATGAAGCAACGATACATAAATTCGAGTGGGTGTTAGTAAGGAATCATACGCAATACCATGATGATGACACACATCCGGCGTTAACACCGATCGAACCAATGAAAAACCATTACTATGAACCCCACTAGATGGAATCCCATATACATAGTGACCTGGCCGAATAGCGGATCCATTGATGATTTTGGAACGCTCCACAATGCCCACACAAAACCCAGCCAAATCAAATTCCCCCACTTGATAAACATCACCCATTTCAGCCATTTCACCCCCAACCAACGCGCAATTGGATTGAACGCATCCCTCAGTCATTCCCTTAATTAAATCCACCATTTGTTCGGGAACCAATTGATTGCACGCGATATAATCCAAAAAAAACAAGGGTTTAGCACCCATACAAATTAAATCATTAACACACATAGCTACCAAATCAATGCCAATGGTATCCAGAACCCCCAACTCAATGGCAATTTTAAGCTTGGTTCCAACCCCATCCGTGCACGATACCAAAACGGGTTCAGCATACCCTGATGGCAATACAACTGGTGCAGCAAATCCCCCTAAACCAGACAAAACCCCTGAATGATGGGTTTTAAGAACATGCTCCTTAATGAGCGAAACAGCACGATTGCCAGCATCAATATTGACACCCGATGATTGATAATCCATAAACTCACGATCCTTCACTTCGATGATGAGATTGGGCATCTAAAAAGCCCTGTAAGACAAAAGCGGCCGATTCACTATCTACCTTTTGGCGCCTCTGCTTGCCATTTAAATGTGAAAGGCCTTTGGTGGCCGCCACCGTTGACAAGCGTTCATCAATGCCTTGAACGGGTATGTTCAATTCTTGTTGCAAGTGATTGATAAACACTCGAACACGTTGGGTTTGTTGAGAGTCAGACCCCGACAAGGTAATGGGAACACCCACCAAAAGGCCCACAACTTCATATTGTATAATGAGTTGATTAATATCAGATAGAAGGCTAGGCGTATGGGGGATAAACGGAAGAGGGTGGGCCATCAGTCCCAATGCATCAGATATGGCAACGCCAACCCTTTTTTCGCCATAGTCCAATGCCAACCAACGGCCTACCGCTTCCATTTGCTACGATTTAGAACAAGTAAAAACAGAACGTAATAACTTAGACTGACATACAATGCCAATCCAATGTCGAAGATTACTAGCCGATTCAACTCGACCAACAATGGTTGCAATTGATTTTAAAATCCGAGCCACCATCAACAATACAACCGCCAACGCAATCAGGGCGACTCCCCCCGACACCATCAAAAAGAGTTGCAACCCTTCAAACCAATCCATTAGCCGTGACACTCCTCATATTCATTTTGTTTTTTACGATCCACCAATCGAACCACACGGTCAAATCCTGATTCAATGGCATAAATGGTTTTAGAGATTAATTCTTCAGTTTTTTGTTTGGTAGAATCAATAATCTCTTGTCGATCATCCTTTAATCGACGCAACAATCGACGGGTTTCACGTCCCGATTGTGGGGCCAATAATAATGCTGCAGCTGTACCAACAACCGCTCCTAAAAGCACACCTTCAAAAAACCGATTACTAGCCATACTAACGCCTCCATTGATGCCATTGGCAAATTGTGGGGTTGAACCACACCATGGTAACACAACCCCGGCTTATGGGATACCCAAAAAAGAACAACCTTACACTTTTAAAATAAGGCCCACCAGGCATTGGGTACAATTGGAGGCGATTCTAAACCGATTGAACCCCTGCAAGCAAGTCTTTAATCAGCTGAAGAACAGCTGTAGGGCCACCTTCATACAAAGCATTTACCAAATAACTACCCACAATGGCTGCGTCAGCATCTTGCAAAACAGTATTCACATGGTCGGATGTACTAATGCCGAAACCAACCGCTATTGGAATATCCGTCATACTACGAATAGCTTGAATCAGGGGTGCTAGAGACGCAACCGATTGACGCATCCCAGTGGTTCCCGTGGAAGAAATAATATATAAAAAACCCTCTGCAATTGAGGTAATTTGAATCAATCGAGATTTTGAGATCAATGGCGATACCATCCAAATTAATGGCACCCCCACACGCTTGGATGCGCTTATCCAATCCGATGCGTCCTCAATCGACAAATCTGGTATCAACACAGCCCCCAATCCCGCATCCGCCGATTGCTTAAAAAAAGGGTCAATCCCAAATCGATACACCAAATTAGCACTACTCATGGCAACAGCTACCCCGCCCACCCCTCGAATGGCACTTGCTGCACGAAATAAATCAGCCATTACAGGGCGGTTGGATTGTAACAAGGCACGTTGATGAGAGGCCTGAATGACAGGACCATCCGCAATCGGATCCGAAAATGGCAGACCCAACTCAAGTACCGGACACCCCGCCATTACCATCTCACAGGCCAATTGAATTGAATCTGAAATCGTGGGATCCCCCAATGTTAAATAGGGTATCACTGGGCCTAGGGGCAACTTAATCATTCATTAGGGTCCTTAAATCTTTATCCCCGCGACCAGATACATTTAATAATATTGTCGAATTTGGTTTAAAGGGATGGGATTTTAAGGCGGCAAATGCATGGGAAGTTTCCAGTGCCGGAATAATCCCCTCCGTCCGACTCACCCACTTGCTCGCATTTAACGCATCACGGTCGGTAATTGAACAGGTTGCAATTCGACC
>SXXA01000055.1 GCA_005791325.1 Actinomycetota bacterium
AAATAAGGTAGGATTGAATGCATCATGATAAGGGTAGACAAAGAGAAACTGGGGTGTACTAGTATCTGACTTGGCACTACTTTCTAATCTTACTGGATTGGTTGCGCTGGTAATACCAGGGTAGACGGTTGAACTTGATTTTCGACTGGCCAACTCTGCCTCAGTTAATTGATACCCAAACACATCATACTCTGGATCCCCTGTTTGAATTCGGTCTGGATATAACGATTCCGGCCTTGCATCCCACCAAATTGGGGTATATTTAACATGTCGAACATGTCGCAACAAGAAAAAGTCGATCCCATATCTGGTACGCCAATTGATTCCATACCGCTGTAAATAGGGGCTAACGAAATCACTAATGCCACTAGGGTCAATGACAAAATTAAGTCGATTGGAATCAGCACCAGATTGCAACCCCGGCTTTTCGTTGGAGTACAATTGAACCCCATTGGCTTGATACGCATAGGTACGGGTTGTATCTTTTTCAAAAACAGGATAATTGAATTCTAGTTGATTGTTGGCAATATGCGCATTACTAAGAAACTCAGGATTTACGTTCTGGAGCTGATTGATTAATTGTGCCACGATATCAACCGTACTGGTTTGAACCCGATCGGCAACCAATCGATTGATTTTGGAAACCCCATTAAAATCCATTCCAAATTCACCACTGGTTAATTTAGATACACTGCCCATATTGGCCGTAATATTGGTTGTTTCCAAATCAATATAGTCGATTCTCTCTGTTGAATTAGAGCTAGCTTGAATTCGGTAACCCACGGGCACACGCATGGTTCGAACACCAAAATAATCATTGCCCATCCCATAAAATTGAAAATCAAACAAATCTTGATTAGATCCATAATAACTGGGCCAACTTCGATCATCACGTACAATTAACATTAGATCATGGCGATACAGTGGCATGGGATAAAAACGATCATCACGAATGGCCCACATCACAGAGGGAATCACCAAAGCACCCTTGACGACCACATTTCCAGATACAAAAAAACCAAGTTTGTGAAGGGATGATGTGTCGTTTATAAAAAAATCAGAGGGCATATTGATGGCAATGAGCGTTTCATACGTGTAGCAATTCTGATTCGATGCATTAAGGGTATGATAAACACCGGCTCTAAAGAATTGACTCACCTGTAAAGCCGAACAAATATTCATGATCGTTGTCTTATGATTTTCTCGTGTGGTCATTGATCCAACAACATTAACCCCATCCATATTGCTAAACGTTTCTGTTCCCAAAACCAGCTCATTGTTTTGCATCATCATGTGTCCGGCAACATTCAATTTGCTGGTTCGAGCATTTCCGGATACCGCCATTGTGTCACTGGGCATATCCATCCCAACCCCTAAAGATTCAACATCCCAACGCAAATTTCCCGATCGATTCATGCTTAAGGGCGGGAGAACCACCACATCATCCGTTATTGGATTGAGATTAAGCTGACTAAATTGAAGATTGGAACTGGTTTCAATTGGTTGAATCAGTGAAAACTGAACGCTGAGTGGAGAGGCAATTTGAGTCAATTGCAAGCCTCTGGCGACTGAAAATTGAATCCCCCCATTGTACGCCCCTACAAATTTACCAGAAGGAACCATGGGGCCAATCCCACCTGCTTCTATGGGCCAAAAACCAGTATCAAATGAGTTAAGACTCAAATCGGTGATTTGCCCACCATTCCCGCCAAATACTATGGCATTGATGGTATTGCTCACCATCCCCCCACCCACAGATAATGTATACTGACTGGTGGGAGCAAAAAACTGAACCGTGCCGGGCTCGACATCGACCATGATGCTTTCGGATGGGGTCTTCCCAAACGGGTTCAGTAATGCGGGGGGTGCCTGTTTACGAATTAACGTATCCCCATACACAGCCAAACTTACATCAGCAGGTACCCGATACGAACGGCCCAGCCGTATGCCAACCACTTCTGGGAATGGCGTAATGACCAATGCCCCCCTACCAATCGACACCTCTCTTTTAAATTGGGCGTCCCCTAAAATGGTGATATTGGCCTGCCGTTCTGTTGCACCACCAAGGCTAAGCCAAGGTGTGGGTTGCTCGTAAAAACCCCAACTTGTTGCTGGCACTCGTTTCACCTTTAAATGGGTGGTTTTAATCGTATCCCCTCTCATTGTATTGGCATACAGTCGATGCGATCGAAAAGAACCAAACCCATCCACATCCAATGCACTGACAGGTGATTGTGTATTGATTCCTACCCTAAATTCTCCATCCACCTCCCCCATCCAAAAAACCGTTGATTGAAGCTCCTTATTGACCGACAAAGAATGTGCTTCCATTCCTCGAGTTAGAATCATATTTCCGTTAACAGCCAACGCATACGGCACGGGGGACATCATGCCGATTCCCATCCTACCTTGACTGCTCAATACAATCCCCATGGGCTCGGAATTGGGGTTAATGCTCAAGCTATCCGAATAGTACCCACTTCCAATTACATCCAATTGATAACTTGGATTTAATCGATTAATCCCTAATTTTCCAATATCCAAATACAACGTACGATTGGCTTCTAGTTTAATATCCAAACCACTACCTAATAACCCCAAAACAGACCGAGTGGCAATCAATGATATTTGATTAAATGTTGGTACTCCCGTTGGGCTGATATTTTGAACCAACCCTAAGGTGATGGCCCCACTGGAACCATTCATAGTGAACCCGTTCTCGTTAATGGCTAAAAAAGTATGCCCTTTATACTTTCCCAACCCATCTCCTAAAAAAATGGTACCGGGTCTGACCGTGCCGTTAACAAAAAATAATCCACTCAATCCCTCCGCCAGAGCCTCTACGCCTGTTAATGATTCCATGTTAATATGATGAATAAACTGCCCATCACCAACGAATTGAGTAGCCGAAAAAGAGTTGGATACCATCATATTGCCACTCACTTCCAAGGCTTCCCCACCATTGCCTCTATTAATAGACCATGATACCTCCGTGATTCCCACATGAAAATCGAGTTGGTTGATTGAAACATCCCCGCCAATCTTGATTAAATTGGATACTTGCATATCTGTTCCCACCAATGCGCTCCCACCGATAGGGCTCCCCCCAAACTGAACACCGCTCTCATCC
>SXXA01000056.1 GCA_005791325.1 Actinomycetota bacterium
ATTTATTTCGATGAGACATCATGGATGATACAGCCCATCCGTCCATTCGCAATCCCCACCCATTTCCCCAATTGTAACCACCCCGAATACCAAATAAAGGACCCGATGACAATGCGGATTTACTTTCAAACTGACGAAACCCACTAAATGCACCCCATAAAACATGCGGAACCGAAAATAATGAATCATCAATCTTCATTGATATATCTTGACGATTTTCCGGCAATAATGGCAATAAGTCTTTTTTGCTTTGGTATAAATCGGATACAATTGAATTCAGCTTGTTATGAACCGTCGGTCGACCTTTACTCATTCGTTTGTAACCTGTTAACTCGTTTATAAATCCATTCATCGATTCAATGTGTGTTGCAAGGGTATCTTGCATGACGTCTAATTCTCGTATGGAATTGGAAAGGGTTTCATCCAATGGTTTTAATTCCAACAATTTCCGAGCATAATCATTCTTTTTAATACTTAATTCGGTATCCATCGTACGCATGATGCTCATCAAGGTGCTTAATACATTTTTTTTGTTTTGAATGGTTTGGGTGAGTTGCGATAGTTCTGATAACTTAGATTGAAATTCAGGAACCTTTACCCCTTTTAACTTGGATAATTGGTTTTTCTTGGCATCTAATAGCTTACCCAATTCGCTAAGCTCATCTTGTTTTTTGACATATTCCGCTTGTCGCTGAATGGAATCATGATGCAATTGATCAATCAACTCTTTTTCGATCTTAAATCCCGATTTTAGCGTGTTCGTCTTGCCTTCTAACTCGCTCACTTGCTCCTCTTTTTCCTTCATCTGTTTTAATAATGCGGTTCCTGTATCAATCATGACCTGGCTATCTGCTTCAAGTTTTGCCAAGTTAAATGGGTCATCTGATTCACTAGCCACCGAGTCACGGCTAGCTTGGTCATCTGAATGGGTTCTTTCTGTTTCATTCGGAGGTGCATCAACCCGCATCTGTCGAGACTTTAATCGGGCTTCTCGCAGGCTTAAGGCTTCATCCAATTCGTTTAATGCCTTTGATTCTTGTATGACTGCAGGGTCATTTTCACCCCGTTCGGCCACCAATAATTCCAATGTTGCCACACGTTCATTAAAGGCGTCCTCATCACGTTTAAAGGCCGCTTCATCTTCCTCATCCCCCATCGCATTCCCCAATTGACTACTTGACGAATCTGAAGCAACATCGGGATTTTCGTCAATCCATTTTTGTAACAATTGACGGATGGCCATTTTGGTTTGATCCAAATTGGTTTCCCATTCCATCCTCTGGGATGGGCGTGCTGTGGGTAACCGTTGTATAATTTGCTGGGCCTTGGTCTCTAGTTTGCCAATCTGCTGATTCCATTCATCAAGCAGGGGGCGTGGGGATTGACGATCGCCTACTGTTATTCGAAAAGGATAGGATTGACGTTGATTATCTCGATTACGAAAACTCACCACCAACTCTACCATACCCTTGCTTGTACTTGGTATCATGACTTGACCCGTTAAAACATTGTCGGGTAATGCAATGAGTGGACTAGGACGACCCACGCCTTCAATTTGGCCAGAGATGGGGTTTTTAAAGTCACTAATCACCAAACGGGCCACGGAACCTGCGACTACTGTTTCGGGATAAACTCGGATGGTTGGACTGGCTTCCAATATGATCCCCAATACCCCTAATAAACTGAATAGAACCAATCCATACAATCGTGTCATGTTACAACCTTGTTTAAATAAAATTGGGCAGTATCTATCTGATCTGCTTCAACAAAAATTCGAATAATAGGTTCTGTATTGGATGGTCGGGCGTGTAGCCAGCCATTTGGTAGGGTGACCTTAACCCCATCCTCACAGTTCAGGGGAGAATCAGGAAATAAGGTTTTAATACGCGCCAATACCGCCTCTACTTGATCCGTCGAGGACAAGTCAATACGATGACGAATCATCTTATATTTGGGATACCGTGAAACGATCTGAGAGACCGTCTCACCTTTTATCGCACAATGTCGCAATGCCAATACCATCCCCACCAAACTATCCCTTCCCCATCCAATTTTTGGATAGATTACACCACCATTGCCTTCTCCGCCAACCAATGCGTGATAATGGCGAATTCCTTGGGTGACATGGGATTCCCCCACCTTGGTTTGAATGACACTGGCCCCATGCTTAGCGGCCACATCATGCAGAATATTTGAGGTAGATAAATTAACTACCACCCGCGCACCATGGGCTTTTTCCATCTCCAAAACATGATCAACACAAAACGCCAAAGAATAATCTTCCCCAATAAAATGACCCGTTTCATCCAATATCACCAATCGATCGGCATCCGCATCTTGCACAAATCCGATGGTGTAGTTGCCTTGTTTCATACTTGCCTGAATGGCTGAAACGTTTTTCTCTAGTGGTTCAGGGTCGTGGGCAAAGACGCCCGTGGGTTCTGGGTATAACATCGTGTATCGAATGCCAAGTTTATCTAACAAAATCGGATTGGCCACCGATCCAGCTCCATGATTCGCATCAACCAACACCGACAAATGGGGATTATTTAAAATGGGGCTCACATCAATTTGATTTAAAATGATGTCAACATGCCGATGAATGGCTTGGGTATCGATGGATAATTGACCTTGGCTTTGCCAATCTTGATAACTGGTTTCGGATTCGTGGTAACAGGCTATAAATTGGTCATATTCATGGTGGGTTAAAAAGGAGCCCTCGTTATTCATCAGTTTAATCCCGTTCC
>SXXA01000004.1 GCA_005791325.1 Actinomycetota bacterium
GCTCAAAGTCAGAGAGTGAGGTCACCCCATGAATTATTTGTTTGAACTGGGGTGTGAAGAGATTCCAGCACGATTTTTGAACCCATTGATGGAGCTGCTTGAAAATCGTCTAACAGATACTTGTGTTATTCATCAAATTAAACCGCTTATCCAGGTGTACGCTACACCACGTCGGCTTGCCGTATTATTATCTGAATTGCCCTCACACACGGATTCTAGGGAACAGCTGGTATTGGGGCCACCGGTTTCAGTTGCGTATCTATCAAATGGAGAATTAGGCCCTGCGGGTCAAGCATTTTTGAAACGCAATCATACAGATGCTACCAAATTATTGATCCGAGTGACGGATGGCAAGGAGCGAATTGCTATTATTCGATTGGATCCGCCTCAGCCAATACAGGATATTCTTCCGGTTATGATTCATTCTGTTTTTGATAACTTACCGCTACCCGTTGCTATGAATTGGGGACAAGCACGGGGGCCTTTTTTAAGGCCCATTCAGTGGGTAGTCAGTATGTTAGATACAATGGTGTTGCCGCTGTTTGCATCTCGGTCTACATTGGGATCCATTCAATTGGACCCAGACGTATATAAGGGTTCCTTGGATTTTTCCAGAGGGCATCGGTGGCGTACCGGCGATGGCTCTGGAGTGGGAGCCATGGTTGCTATTTCTGACGCTTCTGATTATCTGACTATTTTAAAAGATGCATTTGTAATGGTGGATTCTAATGAACGGCGCTCAACAATCACCAATGCATTGCCCATTCCATTGGATGAATTAGATGATACCTTATTAGATGAATTAGTGGGTTTGTGTGAATACCCTACTATTATATCCTCCGTCATTCCAGATGAATTTAGAACATTGCCCGATGCTCCGGTGGTTGAATGTATTCGAAAAAATCAGAAATATATCACATGGATGTTAAATGGCCGATTGCATTCTGAATATTGGATTTGTGTAGATGGGTTAACGGATCAAAATCGTGAACAAGTGGCCAAGGGGAATGATGCCGTCTTACGAGCCAGATTAAATGATGTCTTATTTTTTTGGAATGAGGATTGTCGCTATCGGTTAGATAGTCGGGTTCCCAAACTGGATCAAGTGATATATCAAGAAGGCTTGGGTTCCTTGGGACATAAAGTCAAACGCTTACAAGGGCTGGTATTACGTTTGTCTGGGGCATTTAAACTGGATTCAACGCAATGCCAAGATGTGAAACGAGCGGCCGAATTGTGTAAGGCAGATTTGCTATCAGGAATGGTACAAGAATTGCCCGCATTACAAGGGGTAATGGGTGGCTTGTACGCGGCTAATGATGGTGAAACCCCGAATGTGGTGGGTGCTATTTCTCAACTTTATCAATTGCATGTTCCCAGCGATCCAGTTGCGGTAACGCTTTGGGTGGCAGATCGATTGGATACAGTTTCGAGTTGTTTCGCAAATGGATTAATCCCAACCGGTTCTCAAGATCCTTGGGGTGTTCGTCGGGCGGCATTGGGTGTGGTGACTGCACTTCTGTCATCTTGTCCTTTGGTGTCATTCAATGACGTTTTAGGGTGGTCTCAGAATGAATTGGAAATGACATCATCCATTCACTCCCAATTAGCCACATTTTACATGGATCGTTTGCGGCATATTTTGGTAAATCACCATGGGTTAGATCAGGATTTGGTGCAAATGGTGACCCATCGCATGGATCGGGCATTTGGGGACATATTGGCATTGGCAAAACGCATTCAGGAGTGGCGAGAATCTGACCCCCTGATTTTAAAGCGCGTTACGGAATTGGCCATTCGAGTCCAGCGATTGTCGGTTCATTATACCCCAAGTGAGCCAGTCGACCTTCCGGATGACGATGTCAACTTGGTGCGCCCTATATTACTTGACTTATCTCATTCACCGACTTTGACCCAAATTGCACAATGGCCGCCCATTATGGATGCCTACTTTGAGGCGGTGATGATGATGGATGAAAACCTTCGTATTCGATCGGCCCGACTTGGGTTTTTAAATCAAGTATCAGATTATTTCCAAGCCATGGGAGACTGGGAAAAGATAGTCATTTCTTAATCGATTTGATTTAAAATTGGTGATGAACACACGGAATCATTCCCATCAAAACGTTGGGTATCAATTTTAACTAAGTATTGATAGGATTCAATGTGAGGAGTCCAGAACCAAATCGGCAGTAAGTAAATGAGTAGGGACCGCTTCTATATTGCGAACCTCTGCTATTGGTTCAAAACCTGAAATGTTAATAGGGTGGGATTGCTGGTCTGATAACGCGGGTTGGGATAAGTCAAATTGATGGCTAGTATGATAGGGTTTTTCAATTTTTAAACGATTCCAATCCATACGAGTTAATAGAGTAAATACGTTTTCTGGATTGATTTTCTTCCACATCCCATTTTCATTCAGGCCGAGTTCATTCACCTTCCCTTCTTTGTCAAATGTCAGGTAAATGTACAATCCATACTGATTTTTGCTCGGTGCATTCTGAGAGAATGTTAGCTGGGAACCACAGATCCATTGGGGATCTTTTAAGACACTTGAGTTGATATCAATTCTTAGATTTTGATTAAATAAGTTGAACTGGATTGTTTGCCCTAGTATCAATTTGGGAACTGGGGCTGGCTTAAAGTTGGGTAAGGGTGGGCAACAAGTCTGGGGTAAAGAGAAACGGGCAGTGGACCGCTTTACCTTATATACACATGATAACATAACCAAATATCCCTTTTTATGAGTGACTGATACTTGTTAGAATCTAATACTTTGATGATTAAATCAAATAGAAAAAAATGAATATATAATGCTCTTCAATTAAGTGAGCGAATCAATCAGATTAGGGTATGCCCTAACGAATGATGAATAAGCAGAATAGTCGTTCTTACTGTTATTGAATGGTTAAAAATCGGCGCTTACCCACTTTTAATATCCCTTTGGTTTCAATCGGTAGGGTAGCAATGTTGACCAATTCACCATTCCAAGTCACAGCCCCTTGGGCCACCAATCGGATAAATTCTTTTTTGGATGTGACCATCTGGGTTTCCATGGCTATATCAACCAACCGATGGGTCCCACGCCGTTCGAATACGGGCATTTCTTCGGGATATTCTTGTTGAGAAAATACCCGCTTAAATTCACTGGCCGCATCATTTATACGATGGTCGTCAAAAAAAGGCGCCATAATAGCTTTGGCTAATTGTTCTTTCGCATCTCGTGGATGTAAACGATGGTTGCCCAGATTGTCTATAAATTCATGTAGAGTTGAATCAGACCAGTTGGTCAGCAACGTAGCATATCGAGGCATGAGGGTATCTCCGATTGACATTAATTTACCAAACATGTCAGGGGCAGTATCGGTTAGTGATATGTAGTTACCCAACGATTTGCTCATTTTGGCAACCCCATCTAATCCTTCAATTAAGGGGGTCATGATTAATCGTTGTGGGGGTTGACCGTAGGCTTGTTGTAATTGACGGCCCATTAACAAATTAAAAGTTTGGTCAGTAGCTCCCACTTCAATATCCGATTGCAATACAACGGAATCGTAACCTTGTAATAGGGGATAAAGTAACTCATGAATGGCAATGGGGGTTTGCTGGTCATAGCGTTTTGCAAAATCATCGCGTTCCAACAGGCGTGCCACAGTTGCGTGGGAAGCCTATTGAATCATGTCACGTGCGGTAAGCGTAGATAGCCAATCTGCGTTGTAGTGACTGGTGGTTTTTGTAGGGTCTAGTATCGTCAATACTTGGGTTTGATACGTGAGCGCATTGTGATGAACCTGCTCAGGGGATAAGGGGGGGCGTGTTACCGATTTTCCAGTTGGATCACCAATGAGAGCCGTAAAGTTGCCAATTAAAAATTGGACATGATGGCCCATATCTTGCATGGATCTTAGTAAACGTAGTACCAACGAGTGCCCCAAATGTAAATCTGGTGCAGACGGATCGGCGCCAAATTTAATTTTGAGGGGGTATGGATGATTCAAAATGCTTGAAAGCGGGTCTGGAATCGTGGTGCTAACCACTCGTGTAACCCAATCTGGTATGCTCATAATGGGGAGTATAGCATGTTTTGGGTGGTGTAACACTAGCGTGTGCCATGATTCGCAAGCTTGAAACAATCATATTGGTATATGTTAAACTTTGGGGTATGCTCCCATTTTATAGAAGATAAAATGCTTGTGAAAACTAGGAAACATGGAATGATTATTTGGTTAAATGGGGTAGATGAGGCAAGGGTTTCATATCGATTGGCCCAATTATCAGAATCGGTTTCGAACACCCATGATATGGATCGATTGGATGCCAATGCCACATTGAATGAGTTGTGGCATTGTTTGTGTACTGATTCTATTTTTTTTAAGCCCAAAGTGGTACTTATTAAAAATCCATGGTGGTTATTTGGTAGTTTACAAGATAAGGATTGGAATCAGCTCAGTGAAACATGGGGTGCGTTTCCAGCACATAATCAATTATGGGTGGTATCAACCAAAAAAGTAGATATGAGGCTAAAAGGGCCCGCGAACCTCAAAAAGAAAAGCCAATATGAGGAATTTACAGCATTTGAGGAATGGGACGTGGCAAAAGCACGGCAATGGGTGCTAGCCACCTTAGATAGTCAATTAGGGCTTCCCATTTTAACAGAGGCAAAGCAGGTATTGGCTGATTATGTGGGGACTAATGTGGGGGCCGTTTATCCTATTATGGATACATTGAAAGGACTTGGTGTATCCGCTGGCATTGGGATTTCAGAGATTTTGTTGGTGTTGGGACCTAAAGCAGGCAGTTTACATGCATTAACCACGGCCATTAAACAACGCCATCACGCTAATATTTGTGCCAATATTCAAGACTTAATGCGGAATGGAGAAGATGTGATTAAACTCGTGGCAGCCGTGGGATCTACCGTTGAGTTACTGTTATTTGTGGTATCGCATCCCGCAGACTCCCATGACATAATCGGAAAAAAATTGGGTCGACACCCTTATTTTATTAAACAAACCATGCAAGATGTTGGGAATCGATACGCTGTATCTGAATTGGTATCCATGATGATTGATTTGCATCATTTGGATATGGCCATTAAAAGTGGGAGAATACGGGTTCAAGATGCCCCAACACGCCTTATTATTCTACTGACCAACCCTAAATCAGCAATAGACCATTTAGCCTCACAATGCTAACCTAGTTGATTGCTGATAATATGTGAGGCTTAGTATTAATATTGAGGGATTGATTTGAGTCAGTTTCAACGTCTACATCGCATGCGTCGACATGCCACTTTGCGTGCCATGTTGGCCGAAACATCCATTAAACCGTCTGATTTTATCCTGCCGTTGTTTGTGCGTGAGGATATCAAGACATCGGTGGATGTTCCCAGCATGCCAGGCATCAAACAACATAGCAACGATAGCTTGCTCCGTGAGGTTGCCAGCTTGGTGAAGCGTGGTCTTTGTACGGTATTGTTATTTGGGATTCCCGCCAGAAAAGACCCGCAAGCCATGGGTGCTTGGAATCCGAATGGGGTGGTTCAAATGGCCATTCGATCCCTCAAATCAGAGTTTCCTGATTTAATGGTATGGGCGGATTGTTGCTTGTGCGAATATACCACCCATGGTCAATGTGGGATTGTCACCACCCGTGGGTTGGATAATGATGCCACCCTTGACGCGCTCAAAAAGATCGCTTATTCGTATGCCAATGCTGGTGCGGATGCCATTGCTCCCTCGGGGATGATGGATGGGGCTACCCATGCCATTAGAGCAGCTTTGGATCAAGCCCATTATTATCACACACTGGTGGTCCCCTATGCTGCCAAATATGCCTCTTCACTTTATGGGCCATTCAGGGATGCAGCTGGTTCAGCTGTATCACTTTCTGTCTCTCGGCAACATCATCAATTAAACCCGACCCAACGCTTGGAAGCTTGGCGAGAAGCCGATGCTGATATCCAAGAAGGGGCCGATTTAATTATTGTGAAGCCTGCCATGATGTATTTGGATATGATTCGGGATTTGCGCAACCGCATTTTGTTGCCGATTGTGGCTTATCAGGTTTCGGGAGAGTATGCGATGTTTAAGATGGCCGCAAATAAGGGAATAGCTTCCGAGACTGCCTTATTTTTGGAATCTTTTCAGGCCATAAAACGGGCAGGTTCTGACCTTATTATCTCCTATGCAACAGCTGATATGTTGCGAAATTTTTAAATATAATCTA
>SXXA01000057.1 GCA_005791325.1 Actinomycetota bacterium
CAAATCCCTTCTCCCGCACCACATCATGATTGTGATCAAGTTAGCAACCAAGTGGTTGCGGAGAACTATGAACGGTATTTCGCTGATGTTAGGAATCGGCACCATTGCCATTACGGTGTCCGTTTTAATGGGCGTTCGAGGCGTTATACAGGGGTTTGAGTGGCATCTGGTCACAGGTATTCATTTGGTAATGGGAGATTGGTTAGTAGAATCCATGTTTAACCAAGATCATCGTAACCGCGGAATGAGCCAACTACTATCCATTAAGGGTATTCAATCCGCAGAGCCCATTTATATTGGCTCGGCTATTTTATTAATCAATGGATCATTTCAAGTGGTTCCCATATTAGGAACACATTCCAATCGATTTAAATATCCTGTATTACCCACAGCCGCATCACCCCGTGCTTCATATTCCACCGTTTTAATCAGTCAGGGGTTGAAAGAAAGGTTGGCCATTCAATGTCCAGCTTGGGCCATCGTGCAAACCCCCTTTATCCAACAAAATAAACGGGTATTATTGGCCCAATCAGTGCCACTACCACCGATTGCCGATTGGGGAATGATGATTACCACCCCATCCAATGCGGTGGCTTTAACGGGTGGATTGGGCACTTGGGGTATTCAAGTACGTGCCCGTCATCCACACCATCTTTCACAGATTCAAATACAAATTGAACGCACATTGGGGCGAGGTTGGGTCATTCAAAATTGGCAAGATCGGTATCCACAATTGGCCAAAACCCTGTTGATGACTCGCCAAGTTGGGGTGATTATTACCTTATTGGTGGGGTGTTTAGGTGGCGTATGTTTGGCCATGGTAATGGGGGGCTTGGTGCAGCGACATCACACTAGTATCGCCATATTGCGATTAAATGGTATCACGTCTTTTCAGATTGCCATGGCGATTCTCATTACCACAGCGCTGGTGAGTGGTATTGGTTGCGTTATGGGGTCTGCACTTGGTTGGGCAGTTTTTTGGGTATTACGTGGGTATTTGCCATTTGAGTGCGTTTGGTTGGGTCAGGATTGGATAGGGGTGGTGGGATGCTGGATGGGATGTCTTTTGTTTGGAATGTGGCCAGCATGGCGAAGCACGCGCGTTGATCCGGGAATCATCATTAAATGACAAAGGTACAGTTAATTGATTGGGTATATCATTATTCATATGAAGCGTCATTGGGTCCGTTTAATTTGTTGGTAGAATCAGGGGAATGGGTTGCCTTGATGGGGGCATCTGGATGTGGCAAAACCACCCTGTTAAAAGGGCTTGGTGGATTATTAACACCGACTTCAGGGGGGCTATATTTGGATGATTGTTCATTTAATCGACGCATGGCAACGCAGTGGTGGGGAAAAAAGATGGGGTTTGTGTTACAGACGCATGGGTTATTAAATGAATGGACCGTGATGGAAAATATTATTTTGCCATCTTATGGTCATCAGTTAGAGTCGGAGGTAATCCCTCTTGCCATGATGCATCTAACAGAATTGGGTTTATTAGATGTTATCAATCGTCCAACCCGTGCATTATCGATTGGGGAAGCCCAGCGTGTTGCATTGTGTCGGGCATTGGTCATGAATCCATCTATTTTGTTATGTGATGAACCGACGGGTAGCTTAGATGAGATTCATGCAACCATGTTGTTGGAGCATATTCAGCGTCATCGTAGTCGGCATAGCATGACAGTGGTCATGGTAACTCATGACACCTATACGGAGTATGTTACAAGGACCATACATTGGGAAGATATGTAAGGGGATGGGCTTCTAGGGAACCAGAACCTTGGTCTGGGTTCCCAAGGACAAAGCCCTTGGTCGGGGGGCTGGGAACCGAAGGTAACCAGAATCATATTGGTTCAAGGGGGCTTGGGGGGGGCACCATCATAAAAGGGGCTTCGCTCCGTAGACCCCCAAGATAGAATCTGGGTGTTAATAGCCACTAGGGTGCTAGCATTCAGTGACGCCATTCCGTCTTTGTGTTACCGTATCGGCATGAGTCCACGTCGCCCCAATCGAGCCAGAAGTACCCCAGATGAATCCGCCCCCCCAGCCAATTGGCGCTCTCTTCTTCTATTAGCTAAATACGTATGGCCTCAAAATCGGCCAGATATTCAACGTCGTGTTGTCTTATCTCTACTTGCCTTGGGAATTGCCAAAATTGCCACCGTTTTAATTCCGTATACCTATAAATATGCGGTTGATCATTTATCCGCCCCCATTATTGTATCGGTGCCAATCATGCTGATTGTGGCCTATGGCTCCACTCGTGTTATTTCGCAACTTATGAATGAGTTGCGTGATGGGATATTTGAACGTGCTGGCAAATTTGCCATGCGACACGTGGCACTGGATTTATTTGATCACCTGCATCACATGAGCCTCAAATTTCATTTAACCCGGCAAACAGGGGGATTGTCTCGTACCATCGATAGGGGAACCCAAGGGGTTCAATCCGTATTATCGTTGGCTTTGTTTAATGCCATCCCCACACTCATTGAAGTGGGGTTGGTTACCACCATTTTGGCCGTCCAATTTGGATGGGCATACGCGGCCTGTACCTTACTTACCATCGTACTATACGTTTCTTATACCTTGGTTGTATCGGAATGGCGATCCCATTTGCGCTTGAAATTTAATCAAGCTGATTCTGAAGCGAATTTTAGGGCCGTGGATAGCTTATTAAATTACGAAACGGTTAAATATTTTAATAACGAA
>SXXA01000005.1 GCA_005791325.1 Actinomycetota bacterium
CCAGCATCCGATCCGCTTCATCCAATACCACCTTGGTAATACCAGATAATGCCAACGTGCGACGCTCCACATGATCCATTAATCGCCCTGGTGTGGCCACAATCACCTGCGGATTTCGACGTAACGACTCAATTTGGGGCCGCATTGGCGCCCCACCATACAAGGCAACCACCCGAATGGATGTGTTTTTGGCATACGCCACCCACTGGGTTCGAATTTGGAGGGCCAATTCACGCGTGGGCACCACCACCAACACCGTAGGGGTGGATACCGACTGTTCAATTAAATAATGTAACAAAGGCAAGGTATAGGCTGCCGTCTTACCCGTTCCAGTTTGAGCACCAGCGATTAAATCCCGCCCCGCTAAAACAGCAGGAATGGCCTTTTCTTGAATCGCCGTAGCGTCTGAATACCCTTTTTCCTTAACCGCCTTTAACAAAGACGGATGCAATCCTAATAAATCAAATGACATAACAACTTCCTTTACGAACCCGAGCTTGGGCCATCACGATGGGTATGCAAATGCATGCCCGAGGAGGAACACCATTGACAGCGGTTCGATTGGAATCAATAACATGGTCATGACAAACAAACCGATGAGAACTCTCAACTAATGATGAGATGATGGAATTCAAAAACACCCCTAAAAAAGACTTTAACAGACAAATGATAGATTCACAATGCACCAATTCTCATTGCTTGCACCCACTCATCCGCACGGCACAAAATAGCCTGTTGTTTGTCGGCAGAAAATCGATCCCACGTGGCCACCATATACACCATCCGCTGATTGCCCTTAAACCGATCCCGATGACGGGATATAAACGCCCAATACAAGGCATTAAATGGGCAGGCATCGGTTCCCAATAATTCAGATGGACGGTATCGACATCCCTTACAAAAATCCCCCATTTTTTGAATATACTTGCCACTGGCCGCATACGGTTTGCTGGCCATTTTACCCCCATCTGCAAACAACGCCATCCCCAACGTATTGGGCATTTCAACCCATTCATACGCATCCGAATAACTGGCCAAATACCAGTCTTGCACGGCCCCCACATCCAACCCAGCTAATAGGGCAAAATTACCGGTTACCATCAGCCGTTGGATATGGTGAGAATACGCATAATCGCGGGTTTGTTGAATCACATCCTTCATGCACGCCATATGGGTATCCCCTGTCCAATAAAACGAGGGTAATGGCTCTGTGGCTTGCAAGGCGTTTAATTGACCATAGGATGGCATCCACGTCCAATACACGCCACGCACATATTCACGCCACCCTAATATTTGGCGAATAAACCCCTCCCCAGACGACAAGGGGACATGCCCATTTAAAACAGCTTGTTCAGCAAGTTGGCACACTTCCAAAGGGGTTAAAAGCCCCACATTTAAATAGCTTGAAATTAATGAGTGATACAAATACGGATTGCCCAATCTCATGGCATCTTGGTATGTTCCAAAATACGGTAAGCAATGCGTGATAAAATCATGCAGACACATCAACGCCTGATCGCGTGTCACCCCCAATTCAAACGGATCGAGCGATCCAAAATGATGAGAAAATCGATCGCGCACCAGTTCCAATACGGCTTGTGTCGTGGTATCCGGTGGGAACGCCATGCGTTGGGGGGGGTGAATATGAGGTGGCATTGGCTCTCGATTTTGGGCATCAAAATCCCATTGCCCCCCCAAAGGCTTGCCATCAGGGGCCATCAATAAGCCTGTTTTTTTTCTCATTTCCCGATAAAAATAGGCCATTCGCAAGCTGGTTTTGTCGCCGGCCCACTTGGCAAAGTCGGCACGAGAGGCCATAAAACGAGTATCGGGCAAACAAATAACGGGGATACCCCACAGGGATTCCCACTGCATCACATCATGCCACAATCGATATTCCGATGGCTCTGTAATCATAATTTGAGTGGCATGGGTTGCGGCAATTGCACGGGCTACTTCACCTTGAATTGAACCTGTATTATTCGGATCATCTAATGTGATATAACGCACCTGATAGCCTTTTTGTTGTAATTCATGGGCAAAGTGACGCATGGCCGAAAATACAAACGCTATTTTTTTGGGATGATGTGGCACATACGTCGCCTCTGCCATCACTTCCGCCATTACAATATAATCATGGGGCCCCATTGTATGAAGGCTAGGGATAGAATGGGATAATTGATCCCCTAAAATAACCCGAAGGATTGGACTGGGGGATACGGCATTAATCATTCCCAAATAGCGACAATTGTTGCCCCTCTGCCAACACACGCCGAGTCGGGCGGGATGTACTGGATCGTTTTCGGCTCCCCAATCGTTGAAACGTCGCCTTGGCGTCTTGTTTAAACCCATCCAATTGGCGTCGCTGGGCAATGTGGTCTCGGGCAATCCGCATGGCCGTGGCATGGTCAACGATGGGTGGGGGATATTGGGTTTGACCCGACCATCGGGATGGTTCATGGAGATACACATCGGGAACCGATGCCAGCTCAGGAACAAAGCGACGAATAAATTGACCTTTGGGATCATGTTCAATTGATTGTTTGGTGGGGTGATACATACGAATGGCATTCATACCCGTTACCCCTGACTGCATTTGAAATTGGGGGTAATGAATCCCTGGTTCATAATCGGTAAATAACTGGGCCAAATAGGGGGCCGTTTCTCGCCAATCAAGCCATAAATGATAACTGGCAAACGACACCAACACTGCCCGCATTCGAAACGTCAGCCAGCCTGTTTCAATGAGGGATCTCATAC
>SXXA01000058.1 GCA_005791325.1 Actinomycetota bacterium
AATCCATTGGAATTGATGGATCGATATGGTGCCGATGCTCTACGTTTTGCCTTGGCTCGCTTGTCAACCATGGGGGGACAAGATATTCGATATAGTGAAGACAAAATTGAAGCAGCTGCACATTTTGCCAATAAAGTGTGGAATGCAGCTCGATTTGTATTAATGGGACAAGATCCACCCACACTGACACCCTTCAATCGTCCCATGCCGACTCAATTGGCCGATCAATGGATTTTGGTTGAATTGGATCAACTCATAATGGATATCAATGACTGCCACGCTCAAACCAACGTTGCCAAGATGGCCGACCGATTATGGGAATTTATTTGGAATGAATGGTGTGATTGGTATCTCGAAATGAGTAAATGCCACAAAACCGATTCGGGACCTGTTTTGTATTATACCCTGACGCAGATATTAATCATGTTACATCCAATGATGCCATTTATTACAGAATCTATTTGGGGCACCTTGGTTAGCCAAAACACGACTTTATCTCCTAGTATTTCGGTGGCCACTTGGCCGACCCCCCTTTGTGAGAATATCCCCAAACTACCAATCATGGCCGAGCTAAAAGCAATCGTGACCGAATTACGTCGTATTCGACAAGAACTAAATATTCCACCCAGTCGATCGATTACCGTGGTGGCCAGTGCCCCATCTGACATTCACACCAAAACCTTAGCGTTGTTGCCCTACATCCAAAAGTTAGCCAAGGTTAGTGAATGGGAATGGGTTAATGAACTCCCCCCTATTGATCAGGTGGCCTATGGGGTTGTAGATACCATTCAACTAATGGTGCCTTTGGCAGATTTAATTGATCTAGATGAAGAACGCCGTCGACTGGATAAAAAACGAGTCAGCCTCGATACCCAACTAACCCAATTACAAGATCGTTTAAATCAATCAGGGTTCATGCAAAAAGCCCCATCCCATGTTATTCAGAAATTAAACGATCAAATCGCCAACATTACCAGTGAGAGGGATGCTTTATTGGCACAATTGGGACAATTATCATGATACAGTCAAATCAATATCGGCATCAAATCGGTCAATCAGCCCGTCCCGATGAATCCATTCAATCCATTATCGGTGATATTGAATCAATGGTAATTAAACAGGGGGATGCCGCTTTAATTCGTTTGTCTCAACAATTTGATGGGGTGTCCCATATGGATTCATTGGTGGTTCCCCAAAGTGACGTGGATCATGCATTTACACAACTATCCCCTTCTTTATTAACGGCCTTAGAAACGGCGCATGGCCAAATTAAAACCTTCCATCGCCACCAACTTCCGACGAACTGGTCACATTCGCCTGATGATGGGGTGACGTATGGCATGCGGTATCACCCCATTCAATCGGTGGGGATTTATGTACCTGGGGGACGGGCCTTATACCCTTCTAGCGTGTTAATGAATGCGGTTCCCGCCCAACTGGCTGGTGTATCCTCGATTGTGATGACCACGCCCCCTCAGTCGAATGGTCATATTCATCCAGTCATACTGGTAGCGGCTCACTTGTCGGGTGTTCATACCATTATAAAATCAGGGGGTGCGCAAGCGATTTTTGCATTGGCATATGGAACCGAATCCGTGCCCAAGGTAGATAAAATTGTGGGACCGGGAAACAAATATGTGGATGCTGCAAAAAAACGTGTATTTGGACAAGTGGGCATCGACAAACCAGCCGGCCCATCCGAGGTTGCGATATGGATTGATGATTCGAAGTGGTCTCATTTTGCTGGGTGGGAATGTTTGGCACAACTGGAACATGATCCAGACGCACGCGCGGTGGTGGTGGCACCGAATGACATGATATTGCGTCATGTTCAAGATGTTTTACCAGAATTGTTACGTCATTGTGATCGAGTGGCTATATTAAAACAATCCATGGTGAATATTGATTGGGTCGTGGCGACGGACACAGATGATGGAATGGACTTATTAAATCAAATTGCATCGGAGCATGTGGTGGTATTATCTGATCAGGCAACGGCGTTAAGTGAGCGGATTTATTATGCGGGAACGGTGTTTATAGGGCCGTATACCCCCGTGGCTGCGGGTGATTATATGGCTGGACCAAATCATGTATTACCGACGGATCGAGCAGCGCGTTTTTCTTCTGCACTGGGTGTGATGGATTTTATGACGAGTGCGAGCACATTACATTTGAACCAAATGAGATTAGAGTTAATGGCCCCGACGATACAAGAGTTGGCGAGTTTAGAGGGATTGGATGCTCATTATAAGAGTGTAAATGCACGGCTAGGGATGGGCATGTCATTCTGAGGCCCTGCCCCCCCCTCACTCTCTCCCCTAAACCAGTTTGATGGTGGGTGCTGTGCACCCACACCCGCTGAAGGGGATGTAATGGCGATACCTTCCCAGAGGCGAGGGAGACAACTATTAGGTCGGGGACCTGCGGTCACCGAACCCCCGCCTAGGGGCCACAAGCCCTAGAACCCAATGTAGGGAGAAGGGGGGGGGTATTATGTATCGTGGGGGATAGGGGATACACCCCTGGTCGGGGTTGGGAGCACAGCACCCACACTCTAATCCCGCTGAGGCATACCAATACCCATTTGATGGGATGACCAAGAACACCCCCGTCAGGCTGGACATCCCCTTTACAAACTGGTAAAAGTTCATCACGTTATTTTGATGGTAAGTAGTACAGCAACCACCCAATCGGGTGATTAACCGAAGGAGCCTTTCTGATGATTTCAACACTTGTTGGAAATCTATTATCACCTGAAGTCATGTTTTTTATTTTGGGTGTTATGGCAAGTGTCTTTAAATCAGACTTAAAATTTCCAAAAGGGCTGGCCGATACCTTATCCATGTATTTGTTAATTGCAATTGGGTTAAAGGGTGGAATGGAACTGGCTCAAAGTCAATTGGGGCAAGTGTTAGGACCTTTGTCCCTGGCTATATTATTGGGACTCTTCATCCCCCTATTGGTATACAGCATCAGCCGCTTGGTTACCTTTTCTCATGACAACGGTGTTGCATTGGCTGCAACCTATGGTTCAGTCAGCATTGTCACATTTGGTGCGGCTGTTAATTACCTCAACGTTATGAATATACCCTACGAAAGTTTTATGAATGCCGTGGTTGTACTCATGGAAAGCCCCGCTATTTTTATTGCGTTATTATTACATCAGCTCATTCAAAAAAAAGGGGCTATTGGATCGACTCGATTCCCACTGCATCTGGTGAAAGAAACCTTTTTTGGGCAAAGTGTATTACTAATGCAAGGCAGTTTAATTATTGGGGCCATTATATCAGCCAAAGCCATGACCAATGTTAAACCCCTTTTTACCGATTTGTATCGTGGATTTTTGGTTTTATTTTTAATGTACATGGGATTACAGGCCGGTAAACACTTAAAAGACCTTAAAGGTCGATTTTGGCCCATGATTGTGATTGGAATCATCATACCAATTGCATCTGGTGTGTTGGGTGTGGTGATTAGCCGGTGGCTAGGATTATCGATTGGGGGAAGTATGATTTTTGGGGTGTTATCCGGAAGTGCCTCGTATATCGCGGCCCCAGCTGCCATTCGCTCCAGCATCCCCTTGGCCAATCCAGCCATTTATTTGGGGGGGGCACTAGGTCTGACCTTTCCATTTAATTTGGCAATCGGCATTCCATTCTATTATTGGCTGGCCACTATTTTATAACCAACCATCCCCATCCAAAAATTTGATTAAAAGCGTCAACCCAGCCTGCAATGGCTACCCATTGGATTATTTACTGGTACATGGTGGAGGTGAACGGAGTTGAACCGATGGCCTTCTGCGTGCAAGGCAGACGCT
>SXXA01000059.1 GCA_005791325.1 Actinomycetota bacterium
GCCTCAAAGTGATTTTTTATGCTTTACTATTTTTGAATAAATGCAAAAAAAGCATTACAAGGTTTTTTAATGAAAGGATCTAAAATGAATAGATGGAATCAATTGGGTTGGATGCTTATGGCGGGTTGTGTGGCAACCGGAACCTCCGTGTTGGCTCAGTCGCAAGCCGCGTCTTCGGGTGGCGTTTTGGGGGTTTATAACAATGTGGTGTCTATGGGAAAAGTGGGTCTGGTTACAGGCTTAAGTCGTGTGTTGGAAGTGGGTAAAGCAATTGGTCCATCCCATGCCAGTGTTCCATTTGTGGACATTGAATTATCGACCCAAGTGGACCCCAGTACGGACTTTTATGCGGTGATTGGGTTGCATGAACATCACGGAAAATCTGAAATTGGTATTGAGAATTTATATTTGCAACGATCCGGCTTGATTGATGGGTTGCGAGTTCGGGCTGGTCGTCAATTTGTTCCATTTGGTTATATGTCCCAATTGCATACAGAGTTAATGCCATTTGCGTCGGTTCCGGCAGCCATTGAGTATTTCTTGAGTGGGGGCAACCTTGTGGCGGATGGTATTTCGGCTACTTACACAGTACCTGTTCCATTTATGTTGACAGCACAAGTGGCCAGTTGGACCAAGGCAATGCCCGAGACGCCCGAAGGCTTTACTGTTACCAACCGCATGAGCCAATACCGCGTATTGGCGGGTACATCTTTGACGGGGGATATCGATTTTTCAACCTCCATTCATTGGTTAAATGGGGATGGTGTCAGTTTTAAAACCCAAACGGATCGTGTTGAATTAATGGGGACTGATATGAAAATGGATTGGGTTTTGGGCCAAGATCACCAGCTCACCATATTGGGTGAGGCGATGGTGATGGATCGGACGCTAGGGGCAACGGCGTTTAAGCGGTATGGTGGCTATGTGGCCGCTTGGTTGAAAGATGGCATTTTTGATTATGGTGTTCGAACTGATTGGGCTGAATCACCCGATGAAACCCTGTCCCGTCATGAATCTATTAGTGCGTTATTTAATATTCGTTACACACCTGGTGCGGTTATTAAGCTTCAGTATTTACATGACACCACGCCTGCGGCAAATCATCAGGTAGGCATTGGGTATGTGGTGGCAATGGGTTCTCACAATCACCCCGTGATCCGGTAGGGAATTGTGGTAAACGTAATGTGTTCGTTTAAATGGAAGTTGGCACTGGCGTTTTGGGCAATGGTGGGGGGAGGGGTTTGGGCTGTCACAGTCGTTAGTAGCCTCCCGACCCTTGCTCACTTTGCTCAAGTAATTGGTGGGGACCGTGTTTCGGTTGCGTCATTGTCTTCGGGTCGTGAAGATCCCCACTCTTTAATGGTGAAACCCTCCATGGTTTCTAAAATTCGTCAAGCCGATTTGGTGTTGTTGGTAGGGATGGATTTGGATCCTTGGATGAATGAACTGATTAAATTGGCAGGTAAGCAATCGGTTCAATTGGGGCAGATGGGATATTTGGATTTTTCATCAACCTCTGTCAAGCGGATGGGGGTTATGTCCCCAGCTGATTTGGTTAAATTAAAGGGGTATGAACATATTCACCCCAACGGTAATCCACACTATTGGTTATCGATTGATAATGCAAAAGTAATGGTTAATCGCTTAACGGAGGTCTTGTCTCAATTGGATCCGGAGGGCAGATCCCAGTTTCAACTTCGGAATCAAGCCTTTCAACAAGAATTAACAACCCTTAAACGTAATGTTCAAGCCAAGGCAGCTCCGTTAAGGGGTAAGCAAATCTTGGTTATTCATGATGCGTGGGTCTACTTTTTAGATAATATGGGATTGTCGATTCAGGCCAGCTTAGAAGAGGCGCCGGGGATTTCACCGGGGCCTCTTCATTTGGCCAACATTTTAAATCAAATTAAAGCTAAAAAATTAGATGTGTTATTGGTCGACCAGTATGCGGGTAGCCGATATGATGCGTATATTAAAGCACTTAAGAAAGCAGGGTGTCCGACCGCGAAATTAAGTCAAAGTACGACCTCGCAATACCCAACTTACCAAACTCTGATCCAATACAATCTTCAATCAATGTTGGATGCCATTCAATAACATGATGGAGTTACTTCAATTAATGTGGTTACCCACCTTGACATGTTTTATTTTGACGGGGATGCATGGGTATTTGGGGTTACAAGTGATTAAGCGAAATGTTATTTTTTTGGATTTGGCATTGGCTCAACTCATGGGATTGGCAGCGATTGTATCGATTGTTTTGCATGCAACGGGTGGGTATGAATGGGCGGTAAAAGGGGTGTTTGTGTTAGGTGGTGCGGGTTTGTTGACGGCGTCTCGTAGTCGGCACCATGGGATTTCTCCAGAATTGTTTATCGGGTTGTTGTATGTGGGTGCCATGGCGGCCAGCATGGCTTTTATGAGTCGGTTTGGTACGGAATCGCATCATTTACATGATTTATTGGTGGGGAATTTGTTGTTTGTTGAACCTGTTGTGGTGATTAAAACTGGTATTTTATACGCCAGTTTGGGGGCTTTTTGGTGGCTTCTGAATCGTCTCAAATCAGCCAAATCGATTCATTGGGGTTGGGATTTTTTATTTTATGTCGTATTTGCCATTGTGGTGAATTCCAGTGTGGCGTTGGGTGGCGTGTTATTGGTATTCGCCTTATTAATTGCCCCAGCCGCCATGGCCATGTTAACGGCACATACATCGTTGGCGAGGCTATTAATGGCCTGGGGGATCGGGGTGGTGGGGTCACTGGGTGGGATTTTGCTGTCGTTATGGACGGATACGCCACC
>SXXA01000060.1 GCA_005791325.1 Actinomycetota bacterium
CAATTTATGAGGTGGGCATTCAATATCACGGGCGAACCTACTCTGAAGGTAAGAAAATTAATTATAAAGATGGCTTAAGCGCGTTAAGGTGTATTGTAAAATATAATTTATTGACATGACCACTTTTTTTAAACAGCATATCGCGTTGTGGGTGGCATTGGCTATGTTGGGCTTGGCAGGTGGGTGGCCTTTTGTTGGGTTCCCCCTCACGGATGCAGATATTGCCCATTGGGTTCCCATTGCGAGAGAAATTCAATTAACGGGGCGGTTTTTAACCAGCTCTCACGACCAAACCCACGGGCCCATTTTGGCGTGGACGGCGGCCATGTTTGGTTTTTTTTCTCCCCATAGCTTTTTTTTATACAATGCCTTTAATTGGTTATGTGGGTTATGGGGGCTGGTGGTGATGTATGTAGCGGGCGGGATGTTGTGGGGTCGTCGGGTGGCCAGTTTGGCAGTGGGAATGGCTGCATCGAGTTTGAGTTGGGTGTATTTATCTCGTACACCCATGTATGACTGGCCAGCGGCCATGGGGTTATGGTCGGCCATGATGATGTGGTGGTTGTGGGTCGATCAACAAAAACGCTGGGCCTATTGGTTGGCTTGGGTGTCATTAAGTATAGCGGGGGTCTCTCGATTTTCAATCACATTGGGGTTGATGGCCTGTTTTGTGGGGGTACTGGCATGGGTATATCGGCGGGGGTGGGTGGCCACGATGGTTGATTGGGTAGGGCTCAAAATAGCGACCATGGCTGTGTTGGGGGTGTGGTTGGTGGCGCAATACCACACCCATGGGAACCCGTTTGTGGCGGAATGGATTTGGGACAATGTGGGGCGATATATTAAGGAGCCAGGAAATGCGCCCGTGTATCGAGATTATTATGGGTTTACGCTCATTATGTTGGTGGGGTTGTTGCCGCATACGTTTATGATGTTGGGCACGTTGTTGCAAAAAGGACTATGGAAGCGATGGCAGCAAGATCGTCGATATTGGGTGTTATTGGCTGGATGGGTGCCTTGTTTATTGTTGTTTTCATTTTCGGGTCATGTCAAATTGGCGCGTTATATTTCGTATGTATTTCCTATGGCCTTTTTGTTTTTATCGGTGAATCTTATCCAATTTGATTTTCACAATCCGATTTGGGTGAAGCGGGTCTCCAGGTTTATGCTGGGAATGATGGGTCTGATGGCGCTGTTACTAACGATAACGGCGAGTCAATTTCCTCATGAAGTGGCCCAAAGTCCGTTATTGGTGGGGGGGTTCCTGGTGTTTGTGGTGGGATTAATGACCAGTGGATGGCTATTTTTTAATCGACAATGGCGGTGGATTGCCGCTGAGAATGAGGCTCAGTTTAGATGGAAAATGGATTGGTTGTCATGGGGGGTGTGGGGCATGAGTTTTGGAATGATCGTTAGTATTTTGGCCGTTGAATATCATCGCGTACCATATTTAAAGATAGTTCGGGATGAATTAATTCGTGAGATTCGACGAGTGGAAGTACACAATACGTCGACCCAGTTTATCCATCGGCCTTAATCCAGAGGGATTAAGACGCCGTAAAATCCATGTGGCGCTTTATTTTTTCTAGCGCACGTTTGTAAATTCGGGATACTTGGGATTCCGACACCCCAATTTGGGTTCCAATTTCTTTAAATGTGAGGTCATCTTTTGAATGGGAAATGACCACAGATTTTTCTCGATCGGTGAGAACGGACATCACTTGATTGAGCTGAATTCCGGTATCAATACTATGTTGGAAATCAGCCCGGTCGGCTACTTCCATGTACACATGCGCTGAGTCGGTAATCCAATCATACAATCGGTTTTCTTCCCCCTTTGAAATAAAGCGAATATGATCTTTTAACGCCCCAATAATTCTTGCATTCGCCAATGTCCAAAAATCCAAACACCGACTGGGTAACCATACTTTAAAACTTTCCATTAACTCCAGTTGAGCCACGGTACCCAAGTCGTCACCTTCGCTATCCCGAATATAATCGGGTAAATGACGGGAATACCCACGAACTAGTTTTTGCAGACGTGGGGCATAGCTAGACAAAATCTCATCCGAATAGGTCTTCATGAGTAATACCTTAATTCGGTTTACTACCTTTAATTCAACAGATTGCCAGACGGTTTCTAACATAATGGCCCCTTTGGGTCGAACTATAACCCTAATTCTGTATAAATTTCGGTTAAGTGGGTGGTTTTCATCACAGGATCAATCGGGTGTTGGGGAATCATGACATTGTGAATTAATTCGTATTCCATCTCGATACGGTGTTTGAGCAGCCCCGTATCGTTGGTTTGGATGGGAACCAAGGCATGGTCAATTCGAGTATCCTTCTCTTTAATCCGTCGCTTTTGTCGGTAAGAACTTTGTGGGATTTGGTTCTGGTAATAATCGTCATTCACTGAGCAACCCAATCGATTGAACTTTCACTTGTGGAACAACCTCATTATAAGACAATACGGCTAAATTGGGGAAATTTCGTTCTGTAAATTTTTTGAAATGAACCCTCAACCGTGGGGAACATAATGCCACGGGTAATTTGTCAATTTTTTGAAAGTTGATAAGATGCTCATTAATTTGATTAATCACCACTTCACCCATTTGGGGGTCCAGGGCCAAAAAGGCACCATATTCAGATTGGTGGATGGAATTAATCATGAGTTCTTCTAACCTTGGGTCAATGGTAAACACGGTTAACATTTCATCATCGTCGGCATAGGCACTACAAATTTGACGCGCTAAGGCTTGTCGCACATATTCAGACAATAAGTTGGTGTCTCTCGACACATTAGCATAATCAGCCAACCGCTCCAAAATGGTGGACAAATCCCGAATGGATACCCGTTCCTTGACCAATGATTGTAATACCTTGTGTACTTGCCCCAACGATAACATATCTGGAATTAATTCCCTTACAATGGCGGCATTGGTACTTTTTACCAATTCAATGAGTGACTGCACATTTTGGCGGGTCATAATTTCGTCGGCATATTGTTTGATGGCTTCTGAAAAATGATTGGCAATAAAATCGGTAATGGATTGGGTGGGGAAATAACTATCTTGCAACAAACTTAACTGCTCTTCAGATACCCACGTACCCATGGTTCGATTCACGGGATCAAACGTTTCAATACCATCCCCACCACGACGGCGAATCTCGGAGATGGGGCGGGGGATAAAATAGTGTCCGGGAATGGCCTCCCCAGATGCAATTTTGGTGCCACGAATGTCAATTTGGTAGGCATTGGGGGGTAAACTTAGTTCATCCATGACACGAACCCCCGGAATCACAAATCCCAATTCTTGACCGATTTGATACCTCACCAAGGTGATACGTTCTAATAAGGGGCCATTTTGACTGGGGTCAATGAGTGCCACCAAATTTCGCCCTGTTTTAAGGCTAATGGGGTCTAAGCTAAGGGTGTTTAATAAGTTTTCTGGTTTTTTGAGTGCTTCTTTGGCCGCCTCCTGATTACTATCAATGGCCATTTCATCGGCTTTGGATTTTTTGGTTACAATACCCAAGGCCAAGGCGCCTGTGGCAGCCGAAGCCATTAAAAATGCAACAGTGGGCATACCCGGTACAAATCCAAATAATAATAAAATGCCAGAGGTCACCGCAAAGGCTTTGGGTTGAGACAAGATTTGATTGGCCACATCCCCACCCAAACTGGCGTTAGAGGCTGATTTGGTTACCACCAAGCCAGTTGCAATGGATATTAGGAGGGCGGGGACCTGGGCCACCAGACCATCCCCAATGGTGAGGGTTGTAAACAAGTTAACCGCCTCAGAAATTTCAAGGCCTTGCTGGAATCGCCCAATAATAATACCCCCCACAATATTCACAATAACAATAATAATGCCTGCAATGGCATCCCCTTTAACAAATTTATTCGCCCCATCCATGGCCCCAAAAAAAGTGGATTCTTGTTCCAATTTTTGGCGACGACCTCTCGCTTGATCGGCATCGATTAAGCCAGCATTTAAATCGGCGTCAATACTCATTTGTTTGCCGGGCAAGGCGTCCAAAGTAAATCGAGCGGCCACTTCAGCCACCCGTTCCGAGCCCTTGGTAATGACCAAAAATTGGACAATGGTAATAATTAAAAACGCCACAACCCCTACCACAAAATTGCCTGAGGTTACAAAATCAGCAAAGGCCCGTACCATATGGCCGTCAAAGTCAATGCCCAATCCCAAAATCAGTTTGGTTGAGGCCACATTGAGCGATAATCGAAACAAGGTAGATACCAGCAAAATAGATGGAAATGCAGCAAAATCCAAAGGTTGAGCCAAATACATTGACACCAATAATATCGCCAAACTGATCGCCAAATTGACCACCATTAATAAATCCAAAACGGAAGTGGGAATGGGTATAATCATGACCACCACAATCAGAACAACGATAACGGCTAATAAAACATCCGATGTGCTAAATAGTTGTTTGAACGCACTGGTTCTCATGGTGTTATAATCCAAATAAATGGGGTTTGAATAAGACCCTCCTAATTAATAATCGAATGGTAAGTGGTACCCTAATGGCGACGATGTCGCTTTTTCTTAAGATTGTACACAAAAGCCAGTATCTCGGCCACTGCTTTGTAATAGGCCTCTGGAATGGGGGTGTCGGGTTCAATAAGGGGATATAAGGCTTGGGCTAGTGGGGCATTTTCAACAATGGGAATGCGATGTTCATTGGCAAGGTCTCGAATTTGAGCGGCTATCAATCGCTTCCCCTTGGCGAGTACAATGGGGGCTTTCATTTGATTGGGTTGATATTGAATGGCAATGGCAATATGAATGGGGTTGGTAACCACCACATCAGCCTGGGGGACTGAGCCCATTTGCCGACCACCGGCCATTTGTCGGGAGGCCTCTCGCTGTCGTTGTTTGATCATCGGATCACCTTCAAGCTGTTTGTATTCATCTTTGATCTCTTTTTTACTCATTTTCATGGATTTATTGTATTCATATCGTTGATAAAAAAAATCAAAAACGGCAATCATCATATAAAATATACCCACTTGGGTAACCGCACTCATAACCAATTCAGCCGTAAATGCCGTGATTTTTAATAAGCTGGTTTGTTGTGAAA
>SXXA01000061.1 GCA_005791325.1 Actinomycetota bacterium
CATCAGCTTCCCAATCTGAGGGCCGAGGGTTCGAGTCCCTTTCCCCGCTCCAATTAGGGGGTTAGTCACTTGTATCGGAATAGCACTTTAACGAGATACCCTTTTTGTGATATAACCCTCATATGACAAAAGCATTAACCATCGGATTATTGGGCTTGGGTAACGTGGGCAAGGGTGTTGCCGATTTATTACAACAAAATGCCCATTTGTTAGAACGACGCTTGGGGCATCCCATTCGACTCAAAACCGCTTTGGTTCGGTCCTTAAATCGAGTTGCCCCACCGGGTGTTCATCTAACCACCTCCCCCGATGATATTTTAGATGATCCAGATATTGATGTGGTGGTTGAAGTAATGGGTGGGGAGAATCCGGCATTTGGTTATATTAGTAAGGCCATTCAATGTGGGAAGTATGTGGTAACCGCCAACAAAGAGGTCATATCTAAACATAAAAAGCAGTTGTTTAATTTGGCCATTCATCATCAGGTTGATTTGTTTTATGAAGCTGCCGTTGGGGGGGGGATTCCCCTCATTCGAACCCTCAAAGTTGGGTTGGCTGCCAATCGAATTGAATCGATTGTTGGTATTTTGAATGGGACAACCAATTACATTTTGACCCAAATGATTGATCATAAAATGGCGTATCGCGACGCGCTGACCCAAGCCCAGAGCTTGGGGTTTGCAGAACCCGACCCCACCATGGATGTATCTGGATTGGATACCGCGTACAAATTAAGTATTTTGGCATCGGTGGCCTTAAAAGCCGATATTGGGGTGACGGATTTTGTGTATCAGGGGATTGATACACTTGATTCCGTGGATATATCCTATGCAGTTGAACTGGGCTATACCATTAAGTTGTTGGCGGTTGGTAGACTGGTGGGGGATGGTCGGTTGGCGTTATCTGTTCAGCCCACGCTTCTGCCAGTGGACCACCCATTGGCCTTGGTTCGAAATGAATACAATGCGATTTACGTGTTAGGCAATGCGGTAGGTGAATCGATGTTAATGGGGCGGGGTGCTGGTTCGTTTCCAACGGCATCCGCTATTGTGTCCGATTTAATCGATATTGCGTTTGATTTAAAATCCACCCCATCAAATCGGAATTTGGATAATGAATTTGGGGAAGTGTCGGTTGTACCGCGGCAAGATATGGTGTCACAGGTGTATTTGCGACTACGGGTTCATGATGCCTCCGGTATGTTAGCCCATGTTGGGGCTGTATTTGAAGCCCATCAAATGAGTATTGCCCAACTGATTCAAAAGGAAAAGCAAGATCAACAGGCTGAGTTGGTCATTATTACTCACTTGGTATCCCAGCATCAGGTGCAGCAAGTTCGAAAGGCCCTATTGGGTTTAGAGGGGGTTACGTGGGTCAGTGATGGCTTAACGGTGGGAATAGATTCGTAAAGGTCCACCTAATTGGCTGGGGTATCTAATTCTAGCAAACGAGTGGTTGCCTCATCCCAGTCTGATTCCAGCTCTTGTAAGGTGTTGGTAACCTGTTCTAGTTCTTCTGCCTTTTGATCTGAATACCCCAAGGGGTCGGTCATAAAAAATCGTAACAATGTTGCTTTTTTGGTTGAATATTGGTCAATCTTTTTCTCTAATGTGGCAATTTCTTTGGTTAATTGCCGTCGTTGATTCGATCGTGAGCCCGCATCTTTTTTATGGGTAGAAGTCGCCACCTTTTGGGTGTGGGGCACCTGATGAAGTGGCATTAATTTTTGGGTAATACTGGCGATGTAATCATCTAAATCACCGGGAAAAGGACGGATAACGCCACGGTCAACCTCGCACAATTGGGTGGTAACGGCTTTAATAAAGGAGGGGTCATGGCTAATCACCAATACCGTTCCTGGATACGATTTTAACCCATCGGCTAACCATTCAACGGTTTCAAAGTCCAAATGATTGGTTGGTTCATCCAATAATAATACCGTTGGGCTTAATAATAGCAGGGTGGCCAATACCACCCGTGCTTTTTCGCCACCACTTAGCACCGATAAGGGTTTTAACATATCATCGCCTGAAAATAAAAACCCCCCAGCTGTATCCATTATCTGTTGTAACGTAACCCCATCGTCTACTTGTGCCATTAAATAATCTAAAATGGAGTCTTCCCCACCTATTTGGTTAATCACATGTTGGGTAAATATTCCCAATTTAGCCCCATGTGTCCAAATGACCTGCCCCGACAATGGGGGGATTATCCCAGCCAATGTATTTAAAAATGTGGTTTTCCCTTGTCCATTGCCCCCGACAATCCCCACTCGCTCGCCCCTGTCAATTTGCCAGTTGAGTGGGCCTGCAATGGGTCGATCGGCATACCCAATACCAAGTGATTCCATTCGTAAAGCGGTTCCTTTGGCTACCACGGTGGATGGGAATCGTATTTTAACCATTGGGGCATCAGATTCTTCCTCGATTAACGATAACTTCGCCAATTGCTTTAGCTTGGATTGGGCTTGGGTTGCCTTGGATGCCTTGGCCCTAAATCGACTAATAAATCGTTCTAAGTGGGCTTGTTTTCTCTCGATATTCCGATTGGTTGATTCAATAATAGCCTGTTTTTCCTGCTTATGACGGAGGTAGGCGTCTACGGTACCAGGGTATAAGGTTAAGGTATGATTGGCCACTTCGAGGGTATGGGTACATAAATCGTTTAAGAATCCACGGTCGTGGGATACCACCAACATACCCCCCTCATATGACTTTAATACTTTTGAAAAGGCAATCAGCGTGGGTAAATCCAAAAAATTGGTGGGTTCATCTAATAAAATAAAATCGGGGCTTAATGCCATGAGGGCCACACATTTGGCCCTCATTCGATACCCCCCCGACAATAAATGGTAGGAGTGGTTTAATTGATCTTCTGTGAGCCCCAATTGTCCAGCTAATTTTGATATGTCCCATGTGGGGGCATGGGTGGTTCTCACCACCCAATCCATCACGGTTTCATCGGGATGAACCGTATCATGTTGGGTCATTACACCCAATCTTAATCCTTTACTCATCACAATGCGACCTGAGTCGGGGGATAAGTCCTTCTGAATTAATCGAAGTAAAGTGGTTTTGCCGGATCCATTTCGACCCATCACCCCCATTTTGTGATCTTTGGATAGGGTCAAGGATACCTGATCAAATAAACACCGAACCCCAATCGAATAGGACATCGATTGTAATGAAATAAACGTCATGGGGACTCACACTCGTAACAACGCCCTTTAAATAATAAGTCATGCCCCAGAATACGAAACCCTACCGGTGCCACTACCCCATCTACACGAGGGGGAATGGGTAATTCACGAACTTTACCACAGTCCACACATTCAACCATGCTATGGGAAGGGGTTTGGGCATCCTGACATCCATAGTGACATCGAATGTATTTCGCCGATCCCCTCACCCGATGTACAAGCCCTCCTGTTTCTAGCAATGCCAAGGTGCGATACACCGTGACCGCATCCAACGGGGAGTGGGGGGAACGCGTAACAATGTCATATGGGGATAATGGGGAGGATGTGGTGGCCAATACAGAAATAATATCTTTACGAGGCTGGGTTAATCGGGCACCTTTGTTGTGAATAAAGTGGGTGGCCAACTTAATAAATGTGTCCGATTCAGACTGACAGGGAAACTCCGATGGTGTGCTCATTCTATTTCACTTCGATCGTCGATAGTGGTCGGGGCGACTGGATTTGAACCAACGACCCCCTGTTCCCAAAACAGGTGCGCTAC
>SXXA01000062.1 GCA_005791325.1 Actinomycetota bacterium
CAATACCTTGGGCTCTTCCAACGATTCATCAAAATTGGGCCCAAAATCAACTGTGTCTTTATCAATATCTTCCAATAACGACATGGCCATCCGTGACATTCGGGCTTCGGTATATCGCATGGCAGCCGCATTATCCCCATCAATCGATCCATAATTACCCTGCCCATCAATGAGGGGATATCGAACTGAAAAATTTTGTGCCAATCGAACCAAGGCATCATAGACCGAACTATCCCCATGGGGATGGTATCGCCCCAACACATCCCCCACAATACGGGCACATTTTTTGTACGCACGGGTAGCCGTATAGCCACTTTCATACATGCTGTATAAAATGCGGCGATGAACTGGTTTTAACCCATCTCTAACATCAGGCAATGCACGGCCAACAATCACCGACATGGCATATTCGATGTAAGAATTTTTCATTTCCACATTAATATCAATGGGTGCAATATTCTGGAGGGACGGACTGGTGGTTAAATCGTCGGGAGCATCAAAAAGAGAGGGGGTATCAGTCATACATGGATCCTTTCGTTATACATCAATCCATCGAACAGTTTTGGCGTATTTTTCAATAAAGGCTTTACGAGGGTCCACCTTATTTCCCATCAAGATGGTAAAAATTTCATCGGCCGCTTCTGCGTCATCAAGAGTCACTTGCAATAGGGTTCGTTTAGCAGGGTCCATGGTGGTTTCCCATAATTGATCCGGGTTCATTTCCCCCAGACCTTTGTATCGTTGAATCCCCAAATTGGCATCACGGCCCACTTCTTGCAAATACTCCTCCAAGGCCTTGTCGTTGTAAATATAGCGCTTGGATGATCCTTTTTTAACCAAATACAAGGGCGGTTGCGCGATATACAATGCCCCCGCTTCAATAATTTCTCTGGCATGCCTAAAAAAGAAGGTTAATAACAAGGTTCGAATATGCGCCCCATCCACATCCGCATCTGTCATAATGACAATTTTATGATAGCGTAATTTGGCCAACACCTCTTTTAAATTTGATTCCGCATTGGCCGCATCATCCGCCGAATCCAGTTCAAACGTGGTGGTTTCTCTCAAGCCAGAAATGGCTTCCGGACCAATCGCCGTAATTAAATTCCGTATTTCTTCGTTGGCCAAAATTTTATCCAACCGTGCCTTCTCAACATTTAGAACTTTGCCCCGAAGCGGTAATATGGCCTGAAAATTACGATCTCGGCCTTGTTTGGCAGAACCACCGGCAGAATCCCCTTCAACTAAAAACACCTCACAATTGGCCGGATCACGATCGGAACAATCGGCCAACTTCCCTGGCAGGGTGGTCGACTCAAGGCTGGTTTTTCGACGTGCCAACTCTTGGGCTTTGCGAGTTGCCTCACGAACGCGCTGGGCAATCAGGGCTTTATTAATAATCGCACGTGCAATTTTAGGGTTGGCCTCAACAAAAAGAGACAGCCCCTCATCCACCATTGAATCCACAATTCCCTTTACTTCCGAATTGCCCAATTTGGTTTTGGTTTGACCCTCAAATTGGGGATTCCGTAATTTGACACTAATCACCACCGATAAACCCTCGCGCAAATCATTACCGGTTAACACTTCTGATTTGTCTTTGATTAACTCATACTTACGAGCAAAATTGTTCATAACACGAGTGAGGGCCGTTCGAAACCCTGCCACATGGGTCCCACCCTCTTTGGTGCGAATATTATTGGCGAAAGACACCACTTGTTCGTCGTAATAATCATTTACATATTGAATGGCAATTTCTACTTCATACAGGTCACGTTCATTGAACAAATAAATAGGGGGCGTAAACAAGGCCTCTTTCGACTCATTAATATGGGCAACATATGATTTAATGCCCCCATCAAACTGATAGGTTTGGGTGTATGGTTCATCCCCCCGACGATCCTCAAATACGATCCGAACCCCTTTGTTCAAAAAGGCCAATTCACGGAGTCGATGATCAATAACATCCATTGAAAAATCAATGTCATCAAAAATGGTGGCATCGGGCTTAAACCGAACAATGGTACCCCGATCGGAACCCGTGTAAGGAGAAGTGGTTCCAATCGGTGCGTCCGGAATTCCTTTTTGGTACCGTTGTAAATAACATTTCCCATCCCGCTTGACTTCAACTGTTAGCCAATCAGAGAGGGCATTTACTACCGAAACACCCACCCCATGCAACCCCCCCGACACTTTATATCCCTTGCCCTCAAATTTGCCCCCCGCATGGAGGGTGGTCATCACCACTTCAACAGCGGGCACCCCTTTTTCTTTATGAATATCAATTGGAATCCCCCGACCATTATCAGATACCATCACCACATTATCTGGCTCAATCACAACATGCACCACGGTACAATACCCCGCCATGGCTTCATCAATGCTATTGTCAACCACTTCAAACACCAAATGGTTTAACCCCGCTTTACTGGTAGACCCGATATACATACCGGGTCGCTTGCGGACGGCCTCTAAGCCTTCGAGTACTTTAATATCATCGGCAACATAATTTTGGCTCATGACAACTCCTGTACAACACCGCCAATGGGGTGTGGGATCCTATAAAACCCCTAATGTAGCATTATTGTTAGTTTCGGCCAATGTGTGGGATACAACTCCAGCAAGCCATGGCTTGTATGGGGTGGATTTCTGTTGCACCCATCAACCAGAGCTGACTGTAACGTATTGATTTAATAAAAAAGAGGTGGTGCGCCTGACAAGATTC
>SXXA01000006.1 GCA_005791325.1 Actinomycetota bacterium
GATGGAATGCCTGTTACAATGCGAACCCCTTCATCCGACAACAATTTGGTCCAATGAATATTCGCAGCCTCGTCAAATCGGGCTTGAAGTTCAATAACCACCGTTACATCCTTACCGTTGCGAACAGCATTTAAGAGAGCATTAACCACCTGAGAATTTTTTGCCAATCGGTACAAGGTCATTTTAATGGTGGTTACCTTGGGGTCAATCGCAGCCTCACGCAACAAATCCAAAACATGAGAAAAAGAATGGGCCGGATAATGCAATCCAACATCCCGCTTTGCAATGACATCCAACAATCGGGGAGCATGGGCCAATCGGGGGTGCAAACGGGGGGTGTGAATCGGATACCTCAATTCGGGGCGATGGGTGGGAAAGTGAATAAAATCCTTAAAATTATGATAGCGACGTCGCAATGGAAGAATGGTATCAGACTTGGTTAACCCCAATTTTTTGGTAAAAAAATGAACCATATCCGCAGGCATTTTTTGCTCATAAATAAATCGAACGGGTTGCCCATGGCGACGTTGAATCAACCCTTTTTCCAAACTTTTTACATAACTATGCATATGATCCAATTCCAAATCCAAGCCGGCATCACGGGTAACCTTAATGGTGTACCCTGACAGTTGGTCAAATCCAAACCCATTAAATAAATCGCCCAATAAGCCTCGAATCACATCTTCAATCAGAATCACGTCCCGTCGCCCTTGGGTGGATGGTAATTCCAAAAACCGACTCATGGTGGCCGTTGGCAGTTGAATCAAGGCATATTCAACCCGCTTTTTTTTGCATAATCGAATGGCCTGATAAATATTGTGATCCTCTAATTCCGGAAAGATGGCCACCTGAGACAACATAATGGGGAGCAAGGCGGGTCGCAACTGGTGATGAAAAAAATAGCGGACAAAGTCACGCTGTGCATCATCCAAATCCTGATCACTTTTTAATGAAATCCCCTCAGCGGACAAGGCCAATAACAACGACTCAAATGTGGCATCAAAGACCAATTGTTGTTGTTTAACAATGGCTTGAATATCCGCCAATACACGATCCGGTTTTTGGTTGGGATGGGTGGGGCGAATCCCCATTGCCACATCCCGACGAATGGCCGCCACACGAACTCGAAAAAATTCATCCAAGTTGGAAGAAAAAATCCCCAAAAATCGCAACCGTTCCAACAAGGGAACCAGCGGATCTTGTGCCTCTTGTAATACCCGCTCGTTAAACGATAACCAACTAATATCTCGGTCAGAAAAACCAAGATGTCGTGGAAAAGACCACATTTAGTCAGCAATCCCCGTTAACCAATCCGCATGAGACGAGCATCGCCCCCTAACCAAATCGGCATACTTGGCTTGAATGGCTTTTGTAATGGGGCCTCCCCCACCCGCTCCTATCACCCGACCATCAATCTCCCGAATGGGTGTAATTTCAGCAGCCGTACCGGTAAAAAATAATTCATCAGCTAAAAACAATTCATCCCTTACCAAACTACGGTAACTAACCTCTATTCCCAACTCTTTAGCCAAGGTAACCGCCGTATCCGCCGTAATGCCCATTAACGCACCATCCGATGGCGGTGGGGTTATGATGTTACCCCCCTTAATTAAAAAAATATTTTCCCCTGGCCCTTCCGATACCATGCCATTCACATTTAACATCATGGCCTCATCAAACCCATTGATCAAGGCTTCCTGCTTGGCCAATATAGAATTGGCATAATTGGCTGTACACTTGGCCAATGGGGGCAATGTGCGGCTATCAATTCGTGCCCAAGAACTCACTTTGCACCGAATGCCATTTGCCACCCCGTCATCCCCCAAATAACTCCCCCATCCCCATGCCGCTATCATCAACTGAACCGCATTATTACCCGGATTTAACCCCATTGCCCCATACCCAACATATAACAAAGGGCGAATATACACCGAATCCATTTGAGCCGATGCCAATAAGTTAGCCACTTGATTCTTTTCTAATAAGGCTTGGGTTAACCCAATCAATTCAGGAACAGTGTGGCTATGTTTCATCATATAAATACGAGCCGAATCAAGTAAACGCTGATAATGCTCATGGGCCCTAAAAATGGCAGGGCCCTTGGGGGTTTGATACGCACGAATTCCCTCAAAAACCCCCGTACCATAATGCAGGGCATGGGTTAATACATGAACCTTAGCCTCTTCAAATGGAACCCATTCACCTTGATGCCATATCCACTGGGTTTTTAACATGATTGCTCCTTAAAATGTGACGACTGGTTTGGCACGATCGGCTTCTGACACATTAAAATAGTCCCGTTTTTGGTGACCACCGATTTTGGCGATTAAGCTGGAAGGAAAGGTAATAACCAATAAATTATACGATTTAACGGTATCGTTGTATCGCATTCGCTCAACCGATAATCGATTTTCAGACCCTGCCAATTCATCCATTAACCGGGTAAATTGGGCATCCGCTTTTAGATTGGGATATTGTTCAACCACCACCAATAATCGTGAAATGGCCGATTCAAATTGAGTCGAAGCCGCTTGTTTTTGAGACACCGAACGGGCACCTGCCAATTGGGCACGGGCATTCGCGATCGATTCAAAAACCCCTTTTTCGTGGGCGGCATACCCCTTAACTGTGGACACCAAATTGGGAACCAAATCGGCTCGACGTTTTAGCTGGTTGTCCACTTGTGCCCACGCCGATTCAATCGATTCTTCTTGGCGAACCAGCTGATTATTAAGTTGAACGCCCCACACTAATCCCGCCACAATAGCCACACCCACACCGATCCATATCCACTGCTTTTTCATGTTTTACCTCACTTATTATTTAATCACCAATCACGAGATGCCCCACCCC
>SXXA01000063.1 GCA_005791325.1 Actinomycetota bacterium
ATGATTCATCAATCCCCATCACTTCCCCTGTGGATTTCATTTCAGGCCCCAATAAAATATCCACACCGGGAAACTTGTTAAATGGAAACACAGCCTCTTTAACCGCGGTGTGTTGCATGGCGGGCTTGGTAATGGCCAATGATTCAACAGACTCACCCAGTATCACCCGTGTCGCCAATTTGGCCCAAGGAATGCCAGTGGCTTTGCTCACAAATGGCACCGTACGGGATGCACGAGGGTTCACCTCTAATACGTACAATTCCCCCAATCGAACCGCAAATTGAATATTGAGTAGTCCAACCACCTGCAATGCCTTGGCAATGGCAATGGTAGCCGATTCAATTTGTTGAACCATATCATCAGCCAACGAAAAGGGTGGCAGTGAACAGGCCGAGTCACCAGAATGAATACCTGCCTCTTCAATGTGCTCCATCACCCCTGCTATCACCACATCCACCCCATCCGATAAGGCGTCCACATCCACCTCAATGGCCCCATCTAAATACTGGTCAATTAAAAGTGGCTTTGCCGACGTCACTTCCACGTTACTGGTTTGAATATAGTGCTGTAATTGAATGGCATCATCAATAATTTGCATCGAGGCCCCCCCCAATACATACGAGGGACGTACCAATACCGGATAACCAATTTCTTGGGCAGCCCGTTGGGCATCATCCAGTGACACAACAATCGCATTGCGAGGTTGTTGAATGCCCAAGGCCATCATCAGGGTTTTAAACTTATCCCGATCCTCTGCCAGGTCAATGCTAGCCGAAGATGTACCCAGTATACGGACCCCATTTTGTTCAAGTTGTTGAGATAGGTTCAGGGGGGTTTGTCCCCCAAATTGTACAATGACTCCGAGTGGTTGCTCGACTTCATAAATCGACATGACATCTTCAAAGGTTAAGGGCTCAAAATATAACCGGTCGGAACTATCATAATCGGTTGACACCGTTTCGGGATTAGAATTAACCATAATGCTCTCATACCCCGCATCCCGACAGGCCATTGATGCGTGCACACAGCAATAATCAAATTCAAGTCCCTGCCCAATTCGATTGGGCCCCCCCCCTAAAATCATCACCTTGGGTTGGTCAGATGGACGATGCTCTGATTCGGTTTCATACGTTGAATAAAAGTATGGTGTAACCGATTCAAATTCAGCAGAACAGGTATCCACCAAACCAAATGTGGAGCGAATCCCCCAATCCAATCGCCGTTTTCGAACGCCCAGCTCGCTGGGTTCATTGAATAAATGGGCCAATTGCTTATCACTAAATCCCCACTCCTTGGCTTGTTTAACACACTAGGGGGTATTGGTAAAAGTCAATGCAAACTGAACCAATTGATGAAGTTGGTGCACAAACCACGGATCCATTTTAGTGGCATCCACTACCTCCGAAACAGACATACCCCGTTGCAACGCTACCACCAACATCGTCAATCGATCTGGTCCGGGGGTGATGAGGTGATACCTCAAATCTTCATCAGAAATAAGTGACGGATCCTTACCATCAAAGCCGAACCCAAAGCGCTTGGTTTCCAACGATCGAATGGCTTTTTGAAATGCCTCTTTAAACGTGCGCCCAATTGCCATGGCCTCCCCCACTGATTTCATGGCCGTACCCAATACCGGCGACGTCTGAGGAAACTTATCAAAATTAAAGCGTGGTATCTTTACCACACAATAATCAATACTCGGCTCAAAACAGGCAGGTGTTTTTTTGGTAATGTCATTCATCAATTCATCTAATGTATACCCAATTGACAGTTTGGCAGCAAACTTGGCAATGGGAAACCCCGTGGCCTTAGAGGCCAACGCCGAAGAGCGACTCACCCGTGGATTCATTTCAATCACAATTAATCGGCCATCAACTGGATTAACCGCAAATTGAACGTTGGCTCCCCCCGTTTCCACCCCAATTTCACGCAAAATGGCAATGGCTGCGTTTCTCATCACCTGATATTCTACATCGGACAGGGTTTGAGCTGGAGCCACGGTAATAGAATCACCGGTGTGAACACCCATCGGATCCATATTTTCAATGGAACAAATTACCACCGCGTTGTCATTCCGATCTCGCATCAATTCAAGCTCAAATTCTTTCCAACCCAAAATTGATTCTTCAATTAATACTTCCGAAATAATGCTATTACGCAAACCTGAACCCACAATCGACTCTAATTCATCCTGATTATACGCAATACCACCGCCCGTCCCCCCCAATGTAAAGGAGGGTCGAACCACACACGGATAGCCCAAATTAAGGGCTGCACGCTTCGCTTCTTCTAAATTATACGCAATATGCGATCGGGCAGATGCCAACCCAATTGAATCCATCGCCAGCTTAAAGGCCCGTCGGTCTTCTGCTTTTTGTATCGACTCTAGGGTGGCCCCAATCATTTCAACCCCATTGGCTTGTAACACCCCTGATTGGGCCAATTTCATGGCTAAGTTCAGCGCAGTCTGCCCCCCTAAAGTCGGTAAAATGGCATCTGGTTTTTCTTTCTGAATCACTTGGGTTAAACACTCCACCGTTAGGGGTTCAATATAAGTGGCATCCGCTAAAGATGGATCCGTCATAATGGTGGCCGGATTTGAATTAACCAAAATAACCCGACATCCCTCTTCCTTGAGGGCCTTGCACGCTTGGGTTCCAGAATAATCAAATTCGCATGCTTGTCCAATCACAATTGGACCAGACCCAATTAATAAAACAGACTTAATGTCCTTTCGTTTCGGCATATAATTTAATCTTTCGTGACCCCATGGCGTATTTTCCTTTATCCTTCACATCAAATGGGTATTTTCCGGTAAAACAAGCGGTACAAAACGACTGCGCTGGATCGGATGATACTGCGGTGATCATTCCTTGAGGGGTAAGGTACCCAATGCTATCCGCCCCAACATAACTTAAAATCTCCCGAATCGATTTGTGAGTGGCGATTAATTGATCTTGATTGGGGGTATCAATTCCAAAATGACAGGGGGCAATAATGGGTGCAGACGAAATTCTAAGATGAATTTCTTTGGCCCCAGCTGATCGTATTGCACCTATGCGCTGCTTGGAGGTGGTTCCCCGTACCAATGAATCATCCACCACCACGACTCGCTTTCCTTGTAAAACCTCTCGAATGGGATTTAATTTAACTTTTACGGCCAAATCCCTAATCTTTTGTTCGGGTTGAATAAATGTGCGGCCCACATAATGATTGCGCGTCATTCCAATTTCGAACGGAATGCCAGATTCTTCGGCGTATCCCAAAGCAGCACTGTTGCCTGAATCAGGAATGGCCATTACCAAATCGGCATCCACCGGATAGTCTTTGGCCAATTGTCGACCCATCATTTTTCTCACCAAATGAACCGATTCACCAAATACAATACTATCAGGCCGAGCAAAATAAACATGTTCAAAAATACACCGTGCGTGAACGGGTGCAGCAGGCAAATCAAATGAATGGAGACCGCTATCATCAATAATGACACCTTCACCCGGCAAAATCTCACGCTGATAAGTGGCTCCAATTAAATCAAATGCACAGGTTTCCGATGCCACTACCCATCCCCCATTGGGCAATGAACCCAATACCAATGGACGAAACCCATAGGGGTCACGAACCGCCACCAAGTACTTTTCAGTTAAAACAACCAGTGAATATGCCCCCTCTAATCGTGACAAAACATCTGGAAACAGATCGGCCGGATGATTAAAACTTGACCGAGTAATGAGATGAAGAATCACTTCTGTATCCACTGTGGTTTGAAATAAAGCCCCCTCTTTTTTAAGCTGTCGATATAAGGTTCGCGCGTTGGTTAAGTTCCCATTGTGGGCAACGGCAACTTTACCCTTGGATGTTTTGGTCACCAACGGTTGAACATTGGCCAAGTTCGAATCACCCGTTGTGGCATACCTAACATGCCCAATAGCTACGCTACCGCGTAAATAATCCATATGATCGGACGAAAATACCTCGCTAACCAACCCCTCATCTTTAACCACATAAAATGTGTTGCGGTCTTTGGATACAATTCCTGCACTTTCTTGGCCACGATGTTGCAGAGAATACAAACCCAACCGACACAATTCCGAGGCTCCCTTACTACCCCAAACACCCATTACCCCACACTTATCTCGCCATTCACGATACGACATTAGCAAACCCTTTCATACGGAACTGTTGCATCATGTTCACAAAATCATCAAATAAATAGGTGGAATCGTGTGGACCTGGGGCCGATTCAGGATGATACTGCACCGAAAAGGCGGGATAGCGCCGATGCCGAAACCCTTCAGGGGTATGGTCATTTAAATTAATATGGGTCAATTCAATTTGATCAGATGGTAATGAATCGATATCAATACAAAAACCATGATTTTGTGACGTAATTTCCACCCGACCGGTTGCCAACTGTCGAACCGGATGATTAACCGCATGATGACCAAATTTTAATTTATACGTTTGTCCCCCCAATGCCAACCACAATAGTTGATGACCCAAACAAATACCAAAAATAGGAAGTTTGCCAAGCAATTGTTGAATCAAGTGAATAACCGATTCAACCGGCTCAGGATCACCAGGCCCATTGGCCAACATAACCCCATCAAACTGCCCCAAAATATCATGAACAGAGGCGGTTACCGGGAAAACATCACACGAACACCCGCGCTGGGTCAATTCATTTAATATATGGCGTTTAACACCTGTATCGATGACTGCAACCCGATACGTCGGCAAGGCATTGCTAGGTACCACCCGATAGGGGGTGGGGGTGGTGACCAAAGGGGTCAAATTTTGCCCGACCATGGTGGGTATTGCACCGATCATATCTGCTAACCGGTCCCAATCATGGGTAGCGGGAGCTACCACGCCATTCAGGGAACCATGATCACGCAAACGGCGCGTGAGGGTTCGGGTATCAACCCCCGTGATACCCACCACCTGATGATCGTCTAAAAACTCCCCCAACGATTGGGTGGCCCGCCAGTTACTATAAAACGGAATGTATTCTTTACAAATGAGTACACGCAAGTGGGCTTTTGATGACTCGTTATCAAGGGGTGTAACGCCATAAGAGCCAATCATGGGATACGTCATCACCACCATTTGGCCCGTGTAAGACGGATCCGTGACCACTTCCTGGTAGCCCGTTAATGCCGTATTAAATACAACTTCCCCAGTTCTGACATGAGGTGACGTAAAAAAAAACCCCTCGAACCGAGACCCATCCGACAATAATAATCGACACGGAAGGTTATTCACTGGCTAACCCAGAGCGGAAGAATTTCCAAAAAACAGGTACCACCGATAAAACCAATACCCCCATCACCACCGCAACCAAATGATCTCGAATAACCGGTATCTTGCTAAAGTAATACCCTGCTGATGCAAAAACAACAACCCAAGTAATGGAGCCCAAAATATTGAAAACAGAGAATTTCCAAAAATTCATCCGCCCAACACCAGATAAAAATGGTGCGAAGGTTCGAACAATTGGTAAAAACTTGGAAATACCAATGGTAAACGCCCCATAACGATCAAAATAGTCTTGGGTTTTTTGAATATGGCTCATTTTAACAAATGGCATGCGCCCAGATCGAATTAAATCCGCACAAAAATACCCCACAAAATAATTAAAGGTGCTACCAACAATGGCCGCAACCGTTAAAATGGTGGATAACCATACCAAATCCAACACACCCGCAGCTCCCAAGGTTCCGCAAACCAAAACCAACGAATCCCCAGGTAAAAATGGTGCAAAAACAACACCATTTTCAAGAAACACAATCAAACCTAAAATCCAGTAAGCCCAATTATGATAGGTTTCAACAAGCCACAATAAGTTCTGATCCAAATGAATAAAACGATTGAAAATAACGTTAATCCAACTCATTAATGAAACACCGTAATCATCACCACATTACGATCAACCTTCATAAGCCCATCGCTGACTAAAATGGGTGCAATTGAGTTGGGTGCCGAGGGAGACGTACTAATCGTAACGGTAGCGGCAGTTAGTGCTGAAAATAAACGGGCGTGGCCAAACGAAATAGTCAAGACAGACTCAGCGTCTTTCACCATCACACGAGAGGCATCATAATCAAATGATTGCCCATCTAAATACCGAACCTTAACTGCGAGACTTGTCATATGCATCTTTCACTTCTTGGATGGTACCCTTCATATAAAAATACTGCTCAGGAATATGATCAAACTCACCATCACATATTGCGGAAAATCCAGCCAAGGTATCTTCCAATTTAACATATTTACCAGGTAGCCCCGTAAAAAATTCTGCAACAAAAAAGGGCTGAGATAAAAACATCTGAATTTTTCTAGCACGAAATACAATTTTCTTATCTTCATCAGACAATTCACTGGTACCCAAGATAGAAATGATATCTTGCAGTTCTTTGTAGCGCTGTAAAATAGCCAACACTCGTTGGGCAATGGAATAATGACGCTTACCCACATACGAGGGATCCATCACCCGTGAGGTAGACGCCAACGGATCGACAGCCGGATAAATTCCTTGCTCAACAATTTTACGAGATAAAACGGTGGAACAATCCAAATGACTAAAAATGGCAACTGTTCCAGGATCCGTGATGTCATCAGCAGGTACATACACCGCTTGAATGGATGTAATGAACCCTTTTTTAGTGGATACAATACGTTCCTGAAAACGCCCAACTTCTGCATTAAGGGTTGGTTGGTAGCCCACCGCAGAAGGCATTCGGCCCAATAGAGTTGATACTTCAGAACCCGCTTGTACAAACCTAAAAATGTTATCCAAAAAGAACAAAACATCTTGACCTTTTTGATCGCGAAAATACTCGGCCTGAGTTAGCCCAGCAAGCCCAGCAATTTGCCGTGCGCCGGGTAACTCCCCCATCTGGCCAAACAACAAAACAGTATTATCAATTACACCAGATTCGTTCATCTCCAGCCATAAGTCGTTACCCTCTCGACTGCGCTCCCCCACCCCAGCAAACACCGATATCCCCCCGTGATGTTTGGCCATATTATGGATTAATTCTTGAATAATAACGGTTTTACCAACCCCTGCCCCACCAAATAATCCGGTTTTACCGCCTTTGATATAAGGGGCAATTAAATCAATAACCTTAATACCCGTTTCAAAAATCTGATTGTCAACCTGTATCACATCAAAAGTGGGTGCATCCCGCCTGACGGCAACATAATCAACATTTTCGAGATCCCCTTTTTTATCAAGGGGTTCCCCCAACACATCAAACAAACGACCCAAGGTAGCCTCGCCCACGGGAACGGTTAGGGGTGCACCAGTATCAAAGACAGACTCCCCACGGCGAATGCCTTCGGTTGGATTCACAGCAATCGATCGAACAATGTTACCCTCTAGTTGCATAGCAACCTCAGAAACAACTTTATTGGTGTTTCCATTCACTTCCACGGATATTTCTAATCGATTGCGCACTTTTGGAACTTGCCCGGGTGGAAACTCAGAATCGATTACCGGCCCAATGACTTGAACAACACGACCTACTGTATTTGTACCATCACTCATTGTATTGACTCCTTACTTCTCACTGAGGGCTTTAAACGTACTAATAATTTCGGACACTTCCTGCGTAATACCAGCCTGACGTTGCTTATTTAGTTCAATCGACAACTCTTCTTGTAAACCCTTCACATTGTCAACCGCACCCTTCATTAATAAAAATCGTTGACTAAATTCAGAGCTAGCACCATTTCGTAAAATGGTTAAAAATCTCAAAAATCGGTATTGATCAATCAAACGATTAATTAAAACAGACGGATTCGGCTCGCAAAACGGGGGAACCGATAGGGGTAGGGTTTCGACCGTTGGCAACTCATCGGTAGTGGGAGGGAAATAAGACTCGGACACCATTTTTTGGGTTACAATTGACTTAAACCCATAATAAACCGCATGAATGGGAACACCAGACTCCAATACTTCCCGAACCGATTGATAGGCATTCATCGCTTCCGCTTCAGAAAAGACATCACGTTCTGGTTGAAAATAAGTGATCTGATGAGTATCCGGTATCCGCTTTAAGACATCTTTTGCTTTTTTACCAAAAGCCACTACTTGAGCGGTTGGATATTGTGATAAGACAGGCAATAAGGACGATAAAACATCCTGATTATAAGATCCACAAAAACCACGATTACTAAATACAGCCATTACCATTGGAATAGAGGTAGTTTGCTTGGGAACCAGCCGATTATAAAACCGGGGGTATTCCGCCAAAAGCGTGGCCATGGTCTGAGACACTTCTTGCGATGCCTCAGTAGTACATGTTAACCACTGTACAATTCGCTTTAACCTTGAAATGGTCACGATTTGCATGGCATATGTAATATTGTGAATGCTTTTTAACCCATCCAGTCGGCTTTTTAATTCAAAAATATCCGGCATGAATTAGCTCCTAGGCATTCGTTGGTGAAACGGTGTTCAAAACAGCAGTGATATGATCACGAACCTTAGCTTCAACGTCTGAAGAAAATTTTTGAGAGGATCGAATGGACTCTAACAGCGGCACGTCCGATGATCGTATTCGATCTAACAAAGCAAGTTCAACCGATTTGACAGCCGATATATCCAATTGATCTAACAGATTAGACGTTGCAAGAAAAATACTAATGACTTGCTCTTCAACTGGCATGGGATTATTTTTATCTTGCTTTAAAATTTCTACTAAAATTTGTCCACGCTTAAGCTGAAGCTGGGTTTCAGCATCCAATTCAGAGGCAAAGGCCGTGAATGATTCTTTTTCTCTAAATCGGGCTAATTCCAAACGCAATTTACCGGATAATTTTCGGATGGCCTCAATCTGCGCCTTACCACCCACTCGAGAAACCGAAATACCGGCATTAATCGCTGGACGAAAGCCAGAATAAAACAAGTCAGATTGAAGAAAGATTTGGCCATCGGTAATTGAAATGACATTGGTAGGAACATAGGTTGAAACATCGCCCTTTTGCGTCTCAATAATAGGCAAGGCTGTAATAGAGGCCCCACCCAGCTCTGCAGACAAGCGACTAGCTCTCTCTAACAATCGGGAATGCAAATAAAAAATATCCCC
>SXXA01000064.1 GCA_005791325.1 Actinomycetota bacterium
ACATGGTAATGGGATTATTTTGTAAGGCTTGTGTAATAAAATTGCTCACCACACGCCCATCTTTTGGATCCATGTTGGGTCCATAGGTATTGAAAATACGGGCAATGCGAACATCGGCCAACCCCAAACGCTCAAACTCGGCAACGATTGACTCCGCCGCTCGCTTCCCTTCGTCATATATCGCTCTGGGGCCAATGGGATTCACATTGCCAAAATATTTTTCGGGTTGTGGATGCGTTGTGGGATTCCCATACACCTCCGAGGTCGAGGCTTGTAAGAATCTTGCCCCAGATGAAGATGCCAATTCCAATAGCCGATAAACCCCCATGACACAGGTTCGATAGGTTAGGAGACTATGCTCCCGATAACGGGGAGGAGATGCCGGACACGCCATGTTATAAATTTGTTGAATTCCTTTTATTTGTATCCCATCCACAATATCCCCCATCATCATGGTAAATTGGTTAGAAGGGTAGGCACTAGCTAAATTCTCTAGGCGACCGGTTACCAAGGAGTCGATTCCAATGACCTCATAGTCCATCTCAAGTAACAGCTGACATAAATGTGAACCTAAAAATCCTGCGGCACCTGTTACCAATACCCGCATTATGACGGTCGCTTTGGTTGCTGGGGAGTGGGTTGAACCACACGGTCGACTTGATCTCCTAAAGGAACGGATTTTGCTTGTGGATCGACCTGCTGTTTTAAAATGGCTTTCATTATACTACTGGTGGAAGAGTTATCGAAGATTTTCTTGCTCTTTTCAAATGCATTGCTCACTATATCGGCTTCAGTCATAACACTCTCCTGGTTTTATAAAATTTACGATACAATCAACTACCATAATGTTCAATCGGTCTTTTCAATTTTTTTTATGTATTAAATTTTATCGATCAATTTTAAGGGGTCGATGGATGCGACTCTGGGGCATTATATGGTTCCCACTGGATTGCCTTATGGCGCTCTTTTTGCGACGTGATGGTATCCAGTTGGGAATCATTAAGTTGGATAAATTGGGTGATTTTGTGTTGATTCTACCCTATATTCATGCTCAACCATACCCCCCTATTTTAATTGTCACCGATTATGTCGAGCCCTTTGCACGACTATTGTGTCCCCAGTCAATGGTTGTTTCAATTCGATTGATTCCCTTTTATTGGAATCCGGTTTATCGCGTGCGGTGTTTGTATCGTATGCGTCAATTGGGTATTCGAACCATGGTGCACCCAACCCCCGCATGGTTTCGGTTTTTATGGGATGTGTCTCCGTTGGTTCGTGCATCGGGTGCGTCGCATCGGATCGCGTTTCAATCAACGGAGCCCATTCCTTGGTGGGCGCGTGTCTGGACCCACTTCTTTGGGCAATCGCCATCTGAATGGGTGCCTGCGATGGGGCATGACCAACAGGCATTATTTTCTTTGATGCCCAATAAAATAGTGCCGAATCGGCGTGTTGTGAATGAGTTAGGCCCTATTGTGGTGGCCCCTTTGGCCAGTGCGATGGGTAAATCTTGGCCTTTGGAGTGGATGAAAATTGTCATTCAAGAATTGGAAAAAAAAGGGTATTTGGTGTTGGTTGTGGGTTTGGAATCGGATCGATCCGTATTAGAGGAATTGGGTGTAAAAAATGAACAGTTGTGTCTTTCTGTTTCAGGTAATGCGGTTACCATTGTGGAACTTTTAACCAAGTCACGGTGTATGATTGCATGTGACAATGGCTTGGCTCATTTGGCTATTTACCTTGGGCTTCCTACGGTTGTGGTGGCTGGGGCGGGGCAATGGGGGCGTTTTTTTCCGTATCCGGATGAAACCAATCGTTCCTTATCCACCTTGGTATCAGAGGTGGGGTGTAAGGGGTGTAATTGGGCGTGTGAGTATCGGGTGAAGGGCCCAACCCCTTGTATGGCCCAAGTGACTCCCAATCAAGTTCTTGATCAAATTTATTATTTTTTAGGAGCGTCCCATGATTAATGCGTATGCAACATTATTAACGGATTATTGTTTGGGGGTACAAGATGGGGATCGTGTGTTGGTTAAATCGGGGCTGGCTGGCTTGGATTTGGCAGATCAAGTAGCGGCAATATGTTGGGAGAGGGGGGCTATTCCAGCGGTATGGATTCAGCTTGAGGCGGGGCAACGCTCGATGATATCGAATGGATCAGTATCTCAGTGGGCAGGTTATTATGAATGGGAAACGATGCCAATTAGGGAGTGGGATGCTTTGTTAACCATTCAGTCACCCTTGAATACGGCATCGTTGTTGGGTGTGTCAACCGATCGTTTGACCCAGTTTAAATCGATGGATCCGAGTCGATCATGGTTTATGAGTCGATCGGCGAGTGGTGAATTGAGGTGGACATCATGTATTCGTCCATGTGCGGCATTGGCCCAAGATGCGGGAATGGGTACCCATGAATTTGAGTCATTGGTTTATAAGGCGTGTGGGTTGGGTCAATCGGATCCGGTGGGGTATTGGCAAGGGGTTCGTGCTCGTCAAGAGCGTGCTATTGCATGTTTGTCGTCAGGTACTCACCTTCGTTATGTGGGGCCTACGATTGATTTGGTCTTTTCGACTGATGGGCGTCGTTGGATTAATTCGGATGGGCGTCGCAATATGCCATCGGGTGAAATTTTTACGGCACCGGTGGAAGATTCGGTGAATGGGAGGGTCAGTTTTGATATTCCAATACGCTACATGGGCAATTGGTTAAAGGGGGTGCATTTTGAATTTAAGAATGGTCAGATTGTGGATTGGGGGTGTGAAGTGGGACGTGAGACATTGGACGCCATATTTCAGATTGATGGCACGCGGGTGTTGGGTGAAATTGCAGTTGGTTTAAACGATCAGCTGACTCGTCCAACGGGATTGATTTTATTGGACGAAAAAATGGGTGGGACAGTACACATGGCGATTGGGGCTAGTTATCCTGAAACGGGTGGGGTGAATCAGTCGGCGGTTCATTTGGATTTTATTACATCGATGGGGGAGGGTGAGATTTGGGTTGATGGTAAACGGGTTTATCAGAATGGGGTGTTTTTATAAAAAGGTGGTGGGTAGGGTGTGATCACCCCGCCTTCTTAAGGGCAAAGCCCTTGCGTTGTGTTACCTAGGGCAAGCCCTTGGTCAAGGGGGCTGGGGACCGAAGGTCCCCAGATTCATTCTGTTACGTCCTCCCCTTTGGGGAGGGGATTTACAGGCCCCTTCTTTAATGGGGTTATAAAGGGGTCTCCCCCTCTTTAAGTGGTCGCGGGCGAGGAGTGCCCATTATCTTATTATCTCCGTAATCGTTGTATATTTATAATAAATAAGGTACATTTTAGCAAAACATTGACCATTTTATTGTACTCGTCTGTCATTACTTAAGTATTATTAGGGTAACAGATGGCAAACCTTCCGGTTTTAGCCTTGGGTAGATTATAGAAATGGCATGAAGGAGGATCCATGTTCGATTTCGAAGAAACTAAAGTAGATGGATTGGGAGATCCCCAATCTGAGTCGGTGTCTGGCGAGGCGCATCACTTGACTACCAAAAATTCACCAGACGCATCCAATGAATTTTTAGATGCAATGGACGACACCTTTCAACGCCATATGGAAAATATGGATATTGATTTTCAAGAGGGTGATATTGTTAGGGGTATTGTTCGCCGTATTGAAAAAAGCGGCGTTTTTGTTGATATTTCACATAAATCTGAGGGGTTTGTTGCCAATCCAGAATTTAGTGCAGACCCCCATGAAGACCCCGCCGATTTGGTTTCGGTTGGTGATGAAGTGAATGTTATGATTGTTAAGCTCGAGAGCAAGGAAGGCTATACCGTTCTTTCTCGAAAACGTGCTGAATTTGAGTTGGGATGGTCCGCATTATCTCGTGCTGTCAAAAATAGAGAGCCACTTACGGTTCGTGTTACCTCTAAGGTAGATGGTGGCTTAGTGGTTGGATTTAGTGGGATTAAAGGGTTTATTCCCATTTCCCAGTTGTCCAAAGAGATGGAGGGTAATTTGGATCAGCATATTGGGGCTGATTTAGAGGCGGGGGTATTGCAAGTGGATCGCAAGAGACGAAAGATTATCTTTTCAACTAAAATTATACGTCCAAAAACCCACCGCGAAGATATGCTTAAAATTTTAGAGTCGATTGAGGCCGGTCAGGTGAAGGAAGGTCGTGTAACCAGTATCAAGGATTTTGGTGCATTTGTTGATATTGGTGGGGTAGAAGGTCTTGTGCATATCTCGGAGATGTCTTGGTCTCGCATTGCACACCCAAGTGATATTTTGGAGCCGGGGCAAACCATTAATGTGTTTGTTTTGGGCGTTGATCGTGAAAATAATAAGGTGTCATTGGGTATGAAGCAGTTAGAATCTGATCCTTGGGCCTCTGCTTCCGAAAAATATTCAGTCGGAGATGTGGTTGAGGGTGATATAACACGATTGGTTGCATTTGGTGCATTTGTTAGGTTAGAAGCTAACTTAGAAGGGTTGGTTCACATATCAGAGTTGTCACCCCACCGTGTATCACAGGTGAGTGATGTTGTTCGAATTGGGGATCGTGTTCGGGTTAAAATTATTAAACTGATCCCAAATGAACAACGAATTGGACTGAGTATTAAGGCGCTGGCTCAACCGGAGGAAGTGGCCCCCCTTGCTTCCGACGTTTCTGCCGAATGAGGTCCATTCCGCGAACAGGACGGTTTGGGGAGTTTGGTGGGCGCTATGTCCCAGATACTTTATTTGGGGCATTAGAAACATTGGAGTCTGTGGTGAGGTCGGTGGTGTCGACCCCATCGTTTAGGCGTGAATTTAGGAATTTGTTGATTCATTATGTTGGTCGCCCAACTCCTCTCTTTTTTGCTCAAACCTTATCCCAAGAAACGGGGTATTCGGTTTGGTTAAAACGAGAAGATTTGTGCCATACAGGGGCGCACAAAATTAATAATGCAATTGGGCAAGCGTTGTTGGCGCGTCACATGGGTAAAAAGCGCATTATTGCTGAAACCGGTGCGGGCCAGCATGGGGTGGCTGTTGCGACAGCGTGTGCATTATTGGGTTTGGATTGTGTGGTGTATATGGGTGCGGAGGATATTGAGCGACAGGCTCCCAATGTATTTAGAATGCAATATTTAGGGGCCACCATTGTTCCGGTGACATCTGGGTCCACAACATTAAAAGACGCAACCACTGAAGCGATTCGAGATTGGCTTAAAACAGTTGAGACCTCGCATTATATTATTGGGTCGGTTGTGGGCCCTCACCCCTATCCTTCGGTGGTTCGTTTATTTCAGTCGGTCATTGGTCGTGAGGCACGGTATCAATTTCGTCAACGGGTTGGGGGATTGCCAGATTATGTGGTGGCTTGTGTGGGTGGTGGCTCAAATGCCATGGGGATTTTCCATTCTTTTATTCCCTTTTCTGAGGTGGGGCTTCTTGCAGTGGAAGCGGCTGGCATGGGTATTGATTCGGGTC